>DCKO01000091.1:1074-9923 GCA_002320665.1 Micavibrio sp. UBA1672 | reverse complement strand
TGGCACCGACGTGCCCATAGGGCCAAGAAACAGCAAAAAGGGTCTAAACGCACAAAGGAACAAAAGCGGCCATAGGACTTTAGGTAATTGGTTGCCTGTGTTTTGCCACCACGCGGGAGATTGTAGCTTCGGAGACATTGTAAAGTCTGGCCATCTGTGCGCCGGTTTTACGGCCTGAAAGAACACTTTCAACGATATCCTTTTGCTGATCTTCGCGTAAAGCTGGCCTCCTACCTCCAATCCGTCCTTCGACTCTGGCGGCATCAAGCCCGGCTTTTGTACGCTCACGTATCATTTCTCGCTCAAATTCTGCAAAAGCGCCGACCATCTGCATCATCATGCGCCCTGCCGCATTGGTGGTGTCTATGGATTCGGTTAGGCTTTTAAAACCAGCACCGGCTTTATCAATTTTTTCCATGATGACCAGCAGGTCTTTTAGGGATCGTGATAACCTATCCAGTTTCCAGACCACAACAACATCATCATTGCGGAGTTGATCGAGCATGGCATGTAAGGCTGGTCGATCCCACCTGCCGCCAGAAGCATTTTCTTCGAATGTTTTTTCAACGCCCGCTTCTTTAAACGCTTTGATCTGTAATCTGGCATTCTGATCATCGCCCTTTGAGATGCGGCTATATCCAAAAATCACATTATTATCCTTTCACAAACGACCGTTTAGAAAAGGCTTTTGACTGTTATGTATTTACGTGCAGTTTATGCTTGCAAAAACCTATTTCAATACTTACTTAAAAAGTAACGCGTTTTAGCAAGAAAAGAAAGGCCATTTCACATGCCACGCATGAATATTTTGAGCACCAGTGAAAAAGACGAATTTGATACGCCTCCAATTTTGAATAGTCGGCAGCGAAAACAGTTTTTTGATATGCCTGAAAATTATCAAGATGACATTCAGAAATTGCGATCCCCCACCAACAAAATTGCATCTGTTCTGGCCTATGGATATTTTAAGGCGGCCAAACGGTTTTTCTCTATAGGACAATATCATCAGCAAGACATTGCATATGTTTGCAGAAGACTGGGTTTTGATGAAAGAGCTTTTGATATCAGTGATTACCCCGCCAGAACACGGCGTAATCATCAAAAAATCATTTTAGAGCATTGTGGTTTTACGCCGTTTAATAAAGAAATGGAAACATTCATATATCAAGAGATTTGCTCTATGGTTCTTTCAAACTTAAAGCCTCAGCTTATTTTCTGGCGTTGTGTAGATTTGATGATCAGAGAAAAAATCCAGATACCGGGTTACAATCGAATTTCAGATATGATTTTGATGGCAATGCAAAATCGTAAAAATGAACTGACAAGTATAATCCAAAATGCTTTGAACCCAGAAAATCAGACACTTTTAGACAGCTTGTTTTTAAAAGATAACAACTCTGATCCGATATCGGAAAAATCTCCTTATAAGCTGACGACGCTGAAAAGGCTTTCGCAATCCAGCAAACCTACAAAAATTAATGAAAGGCTTGATGATCTCTTTTATCTTAGAAATCAGTATAACCAGCTTGAAGCAGTGTATTCAGTCTTGAATTTAGACCATGAGGCTGTGCGTTATTACGCCGGTAGCGTCATCAAATCCAGAATTTTTCAAATTTCGCGGCGAGAGGAAGAAGATCGGTATTTGCATGTGACTGCCTTTATTGCCCACCAGTTTTATTCTCTGCAGGATAATTTGGTTGATGTGTTCTTAAGCACGGTTAAAACCTTTGAAAATGCGGCTAAACGTGAGCATAAAGATCAATGTTTTGAGCGCAGAAAAGAACAAACCCGCTCTATGCAAGAGCTCTTGGATAAAATAGAAACCGACATATTCGGCGTGTTGGACGGAATACAGTCCGTTCTGGATAATTCCGGCATTGATCCGGCTGAGAAAATTACAGAGATCGTAAGACTTCTTAAATTCGGCCAACCCTATATTCAAAATGCCAAAAGTAAGCATCACAACGTCAAACAAGGTATTGAGGACTATGCATCAGATGATCAATACTACGATATTCTTGAATCGCGTTCTTTGAAACTTCAAAAACGTGTCAGCGGCATCGTAAAAGCCTTGGAGTTTCAGGCAGAAAACAGCGCATCTGATCTGGAACGCGCTGTGAAATATTATAAAGACAAAGATGGTAGTATCAGTAAATCCGCACCGTCCGAGTTTTTGTTACCGTTAGAGTATAAGGCAGTCTATGGCGAAGATGGTTCTTTCCGAACATCGCTTTATAAGGTGTTTTTGTTCCAACACATTGCCTCGGCCATAAAATCAGGCACATTCAATCTACAGCATTCCTACAAATACCAGTCTTTGGATAAATACATGATCAGTAAGGAAAGATGGGAGACCGAGAAAGAAACATTGATAGGCCGTGCCGGTATGCAAGAGTTTGAAAACCCTCATCAGGTGCTGGGTATTCTGGATGATGCTCTGTACCAGCAATATAAAACAACCAATTTTAACATTGCGTCAGGCCAGAATCTCTTTATCAAAATTAGCAAAAATAAAGCCTATAATGTTACCACGCCGAAGCAGGATGAAGTTGAGGCTGATCCCCTCAAGCCCTTCTTCCCAGAACAAAATTATGTGCCTTTAACGGAAATTCTCTCAACCGTTAATCATCACAGCGGTTTCTTGGGAGAATTTCAGCACTGGCAGAACCGCTACACCAAAAACAGCGCCACAAACAAGTTGCTTTATGCCGGAATTATGGGGCTGGGCTGTTCTATCGGCACACGTAAAATGGCGAAAATATCACCCAACATCAAAGAAAATGCTCTCCAACATACCGTCAACTGGTACTTTTCTTTAGAAAACGTGCAAGCTGCCAATGATGCTGTTATCAAACTGATGGATCGGATGGAGCTTCCAAACATCTACCGCAGGAGCCAAGATACGTTGCATACAGCCAGTGATGGTCAAAAATTCGAGGTTCGCTCTGAGTCTCTGAATGCCAATTATTCCTTCAAATATTTTGGCAAAGGCCAGGGAGCCAGTGCTTACACATTTATTGATGAGCGTAATTTGCTCTGGCATTCCCTTGTGTTTAGCGCATCAGAACGAGAAAGTGCATACGTTGTGGATGGCCTCATGCGGAATGATGTCATCAAAAGCGACATCCACTCTACAGACACGCATGGTTACAGCGAGGCCATATTTGCTACCACGCACATGCTTGGGTTTTCCTATGCGCCGCGTATAAAAAATCTGAAAAAACAAAATCTTTACATTTTTAAATCACGGCAACATTCTGATAAAAGCGATTGGCATATCAGGCCTGATAATTACGTGAACACTGATCTTATCATTCAAAACTGGGATGATATTTTAAGATTGATAGCCACTATAAAACTCAAAGAAACCAGTGCTTCCGATATATTTAGGCGGCTCAATTCCTATTCGAAACAAAACGTTTTATATAAAGCTCTAAAAGCCTTTGGGCAAATTGTTAAATCCATTTTTATTCTGCGCTACCTGGACGATGTTCAACTCCGTCAGGATATTGAAAAACAGCTCAATAAAGTGGAACTGTCAAACAGATTTACACGCGCTATTGCTGTTGGCAATCCACGAGAATTTATGCACGCAGAAAAAGAAGATCAGGAAATAGCAGAAAGCTGCAACCGATTGATTAAAAACGCTATAATCTGCTGGAACTATCTGTATTTATCACAAAAACTGACCACGGCTGAAAATGACAATAACAAACAGATTCTACTCAGAGCAATCTCCACGCATTCACCCATGTCATGGGCACATATCAACCTACTCGGTGAATATGACTTCTCGGATGAAAAACTCAAAGATTCCTTCGGCATCAAACCGCCAAAGATGGCCGCATAGAAAAATTCCTATGGCCGCTTTTGTTCCTTTGTGCGTTTAGACCCTACAACGGGCGAATATCAAAGCGTGGTGATAGGGTTATTCGCCATTGACCTTGCCCCCTAAAATCGGTCCATTTTTTGAGTTAGGAATTGGTTTATAAAAGTCTTTATGAAAGGAGACAGATTATGAGCCGAGGCAAGAGATACAAAACAGAGGAAATCATCAAAATCTTACGCGAGGTAGAGATTTATACCGCTAAGGGGCAGCCTGCTGAGCAGGCGATCCGCTCATGCGGTATATCAGAGCAGACCTATTATCGCTGGCGCAAAGAATATGGCGGGATCAATATCGATCAGGCCAAGCGTTTTAAGGAAATAGAAAAAGAGAACCAACGGCTGCGTAAGGCTGTGTCGGACTTAACGCTCGATAAGTTGATCTTGGAAGAGGCTTTGTCGGGAAAGTATTAAGCCCTTCCGCCCGCCGTGAGTGCGTGGATCACGTAAGTGAAAAGCTCGGCGTATCAGAGCGCCGGGCTTGCGCGGTGATAAAACAACCCCGTTCAACGCAGCGCCGCGAACATGTGCGCCGCAATGATGAAGATGCTTTGACTGAAGCCATTATAAGGCTTGCCAGTGAGTATGGCCGCTATGGTTATCGCCGTATCACGGCGCTTCTTCAAGCCGAAGGCTGGGAGGTTAATCACAAGCGCGTGTGGCGTATTTGGCGGCGTGAAGGGCTGAAAGTTCCGATGAAGCAACCCAAGAGAGGAAGGTTATGGCTGAATGACGGCTCTTGCATTCGGCTGCGTCCATCCTGGCGAAACCATGTCTGGGCGTACGACTTCGTGCATGATCGAACAAAAGACGGGCGGGCATTCAGAATGCTCACCGTGATTGATGAATATAGCCGCGAATGTTTGGCAATCGTGACAAAACGAAAGCTCAAAAGCGGTGATGTACTCGAAGCACTTGAAAACCTGTTTATTGATCGCGGTATGCCTGATCATATCCGCAGCGATAACGGCGCAGAGTTTACAGCTATAGCGGTCAGGGAATGGCTGGGAAAGATGGAGGTAAAACCGACTTATATCGAGCCGGGCAGCCCATGGGAAAATGGCTATAATGAAAGCTTTAACGGCAAACTCAGGGATGAATTATTGGATCGTGAATTGTTCGATACTCTGCATGAAGCGCAGGTTCTGATCGAGCGTTGGAGGGTGCATTACAACACAAAAAGGCCACATAGTTCGCTCGGTTATAGGCCACCTGCACCACAAACGATCTTGCCAAAACCATGTGTGATGCCTTACGCTACGCTTGAGTCACCACACATGGTGGCTAACGCATTGAAACCAAACCAGTGACTAACTCTCGAACTGGTACCATCATGTGGGGCAGGTCAAAATATTGTGGCTCTGTAGCCGTTGATTTTATGGCCTGAGAGAAAGTTTTCAATGATATCTTTTTCTTCATTGTCTCTAAGCTTCGGGGGCGGCCTTCGATGTAAGCTCAGGGATCATGTCCCGCTCAAACTCTGCAAACGCTCTATTCCCAGCAGGCACAAAAAATTTCTTTCTTGTTATGTTTGGCCAATAGCCGTGACCATCACCTGAGCTACCTTCATGCGCATATCTTCTTAAAATCCATCCACCAATTAACTACTTTTCTAAACATATACAGATTTTGAATTTTTTCATGATCATGATAAAGGCACAACTATGTTCCGAAAGTTCGTCCAGTCACTCCCATCTGAGCAGGTAGGATTGTTTTACGATCCTATAGTTTGATATAGCATTTTGATTCCTCTATCTTCCGTACTTACAAGAAGGAGCTTTAGCCGCGTCTCCGGCACAATTTACCGCATCAAACTGAATAGTAAGATGTACTTCATCTGCTATCGCTTCTCCCAAATAGATGTCCATGCCCCAATCCGCTCGCTTAATTGAGCCTTCAGCCAAAAAACCCAGTGTTCGTACATTGTTGTAGCCGGGCAACGGAAATGGTGCATCACGTGTTAGCTTGAAATCAAGCGTGATCGATTTAGTAATGCCCAGCAATGTAAGATCACCGACAATTTTTCCAGATGAGGTGTCCTTTCCAAAAACTAGAGATTTACTGGAAAAAGTCATTTCAGGGTATTGGGATACATTAAAGAAATCAGCCGAGCGAAGGTGTTCATCACGGGGTTCATGATCCGTATCTATACTTTTTGTGTAGACAACAACGTTAACTTTTGATTTTTCGGGATTAACCTCATCTAACATCAAGGTAATATCAACATCGTCAAAGCGACCCCGAACAGGGGAGAATCCAAAATGACTGGCTTCAAAGCCAATATATTGATGGGTTTTGTCAATAATAAATTGGACTGGAGCCGCCATTGATTGTGGAGCCAATAAATTTATAAAGGTACAAACAAGCGTAAAGAAAATTACTTTTTTCATAATATTATATCCTTTTGGTTTGTGTTAAGTTACATTGGTTGGGGTTGATTTTTGCTCGAATTTTTCTCCAGCCTCTTCCCAGTCCCGCTTCCCACCAACATATTTCTTAACGTTGGTATAGCCTCTAGCGATCAATTGGTCGGCCACATAGCCTGAATTCGGGCAGGTTTCGCTGGCACAATAGGTCACGATCAAGGCGGCTTTATCAGGCAGAAGTATATCCGCTTTGGCCACCACCTCGTCATGATTCATTTGTACCGCGCCGGGAAGATGCCCGTCGTTATAGTATTTCTCCGGCAACGCCTCGACCAATGTAATCGCACTAGCCTGAAGAGCGTCCTTCATTTCTTCGCGCGTAATATGTTCAGCCATAACGGCCTCCTTTCTTTATCCAAAATAATTCCATATGGAACTATATTAGTATAAAACATATTTTGTTCCATTTGCAACTATTTTGTGATAGACTGAAGAAATGAATGAAAAAGATGAAAAAATATTCGAAGCGTGGGTCGCCCTCATTCGCTCTCATCAAATGCTGACAGATGCCGTAGAAAACGATTTAAAACAGGCGGGTCTGCCCCCTTTAAGCTGGTATGACGTCTTACTAGAAATTAACCGTGAGCCGGATTGCCGCCTGCGGTTACAGGATATCGGTTCCCGCATTTTGCTCGCCAAAAACAATGTGACACGTCTTGTCGATCGGCTCGAAAAGGAAAAACTGGTTACGCGCAAAAAATGCAAAAGCGATGGCCGGGGCGTCTATGCCTATATAGAACCCGAAGGAAAAGCTTTACTCAAAAAAATGTGGCCTATTTACCGACAATCTGTTCTGACGCATTTTAAGGCCGGCTTAAGTGACAAAGACATTGGGAATCTCTGTGCGATCCTTCAAATATTAAGGTCTTCTGCTCCTTCAGGAACGGAAAAAAGTGAACTTGTGCATGGTACGGAAAGAAATATTAAGAATGTCAACTGATCTTGAATATGCAGGCTCTCCAGAGGAGATAGAATTTGTACGCAGTGTTATTCGGCTTTTGCGTCTTATGCGCGCCTATGAAACAGGTGAAATTTCTTACGCCGAGTACTGGAGAGAAGTCTTGGAGCATTTGACTCTGGAAGATGCACAGCAGCTTCCAGAGTCAAATGCTTCTAAAAAGCATATGGAAATTCACTTGGATCAAAGGGTTGATCTGCTAATAAGGATATGGCTTCTTCAATTTCTACTGCGTTCAAAGCTCACCCCTTTTATTCTGACCATACCGCAGAAATTGGGACGGCTTGTAGATTGTTGCCAAAACCGCCTAGATATTGTTCACCTGTATATAGAACGATACCACGTTTGAATTTTTTACCTACGAGGGTTGAAAGTCGTCTTAAACCATTAAAATCGCTATCGTGAAGCGTTGCGGCTGATTTGATTTCAATCCCAAATAAATTCCCTGTTTTATCTTCAAGAACCAGATCAACCTCTGAGCCTTTATGAATACTGAAATGATAAGGCTTTAAGCTTAGATTTGACCAACTCAGTTGTTTGATAATTTCCATGACAATGAAGTTTTCTAAATATGCGCCCGCATTACTTCTTTGCTCTAAAAAATTATCATCTTCTTGCCCAATCAGATGATTGAGGAGTCCTGTGTCATTCAAATAAACTTTGGGAGATTTTACAAACTCCCCTTCTGCATTTTTTGTCCATGCCGGTACATGAACGATAAGGAAAATATGCTCCAATAATGTCACATATCGTTTAAGTGTCGTATGCTTTACGCCTGATAATCTGGATATATCAGACATGTTTATGGTGCTGCCTACTCTGGTGGCAATCAATTTCAATATATTCGGAATCTCCGTTAATCCCTCGATGTTTGTGAGGTCACGAATATCCTTTTGTAAAATGGCTGTTATGTAGTCTGAAAACCATTTATTGCGTCTGGATGGTGAGCTGCGATCTATTGATTCAGGATAGCCCCCTAAGCGCATTTTTTTTGCTATCTCAATCCATGTAATATTTGACGCGGAGAATTTCTTTTCCGTGTTTATAAGCGTTGTCAGAAAGTTAGATTTTTTGCCTTCTATTTCATCTTGTGAAAGCGGCCAAAGATTATGGATTTCAATTCGGCCTGCGAGCGAGTCCCCTACTTTCGGAAGCATCATGACATCGGCTGAGCCTGTCAAAATAATGCGCCTGCCTTTTCTGTCATCATCAACGAGTTTTTTTATAGGTAGAAACAGTTCGGGCGTTCTTTGCACTTCGTCAATGATAACGTGCTTTCCCAAGTCTTCCAGAAATCCCAAAGGGTCTTTTTGCGCGGCAAGAAGCGTTGCGGGGTCGTCCATTGTGACGAAATTCCCTTGAAAAGCCCCTTCTTTGACAATGTTTTTACAAAGAGTGCTTTTGCCTGTCTGACGCGCCCCGTTTATAAGAATGACGGGTGTGTCTTCCAAAGCCTCTATAACTAAATTTGTAATATTTCTGCTATACATTTGATGAGTTAACCACGCTTTTTGTACTCAAGCAAGCATTAACGGTGAATTTTGGAGTTGGTGCGTGGTGAATTTTGGAGTTGGTGCGTG
>DCKO01000091.1:0-762 GCA_002320665.1 Micavibrio sp. UBA1672 | reverse complement strand
ATTTTGGAGTTGGTGCGTGGTGAAATCTGGAAGCTCTGATATTGAGTTATTCACATTTTTGGTGGATTGAATCAGGGATAGAATCGGTAAAGCATTGCCGAGCTTGATTTTTAACGCTTCAAACTTTTCGCCCTGTGTTATATCGTGGTGGTTGTAGCAGGTAATAAGGGGTGAAAGCATGACGTTTGAAGAGGCATTAGAGCTTTTTGGTTTAAGAAGAATACCGTCCGAGGCCGTTTTGAAGGTCTTGAGGAATGATGCGGTAAAAGAGGCAATCGAGGCCAAAGACGAAGACCGCCAGAAAGAAATTCATCGCGCTTTTGCGGTTCTTATCGGAAAAGAAGAGGCTGAGCTGAAAGTTGGTCAAGGCTCTGAGAGCGCCGGACCAACAGGCTTTGTGAAAGCGGTGTGCAGCGAGCATAAAGATAAGCCCTTTGTTCTGGAATGGAATAAGGCCAAGAGATTTCCCTTTGATAGTGTTGATACGATTGTGATGGGCAATCCGCAAAAGCTTGAATGGGATAATGACGTGGACGGCTATGTCAGGGTTGATAGCGCAGGCAAGCGATTTAATTACGATGATAAAGATTACAGCAAGGCCGATGGCAGCCCGTTTGATGTGCGTGGTGATAACTGGAAATCCAGTTTTGAGGCAGAAGTAGATTTTGAAATCGGTGCAAGATGCCCGTGTTGTAAGTCCCCTATTCTGCAATGGTGTGAACATTGTGACACGATCTTTTGTCACAAGCTCAAAGAGGATTA
>DCKO01000035.1 GCA_002320665.1 Micavibrio sp. UBA1672 | reverse complement strand
GGTCAGGGCAACTCGGACACAGGGACGGTTACGTTCACGGTTAATCAGGTGGTTGTTAGTGAAGATGATACCTTTATTGGAACTGCGGCTGTTGAAGTGTTTGATGGTGGTATCGGCAATGACACTGTTGATTACAGTGCATCAACTGCTGCTATTGATATTGATCTGCTTGATGGTTCAGCTTCTGGTGGTTTTGCCGCAGGGGATACTTTGATTTCAATAGAAAATATTATTGGCGCAGATATTGACCAAAGAGATTATATTTATGGTAGTGACGGCGCTAATATTCTGATGGGAATGGCAGGTGATGATATTATCACTGGCGGTAAAGGTGCTGACATTATTGACGGAGGGGATGGTCGTGATTATTCTCGTTATAAAGAGTCGGATGCAGCTGTTTTTCTAGATTTGGAAGCAAATATCAATACAGGCGGAGATGCTGAGGGTGATTTGCTGTATAATATAGAAGCAATTCAGGCCTCATATTTCGATGATGTGGTTTATGGCAGTAATAATGATGACTGGATCAGCGGAGAGAGGGGTGATGATATCCTTGCAGGGCGTTTAGGGCGTGATGATCTATTTGGTAAATCAGGAGCGGATACATTTATATTTGAAGCGGATAGCGCTTTTGCAGATGTTGACCGTGTACGTGATTTTGTTACGGTGGAAAATGATAAGATTGATATTTCCGATATATTAACTGCCTATGATCCGTTTACAGAATTGCTGACTGATTTTGTGCAAATCACTGATGATGGAACAAATTCTTATTTAGCCGTTGATGCAAATGGATTGCAGGATTCAATAGCTGATTTTGTTGTTATTGCTGAGATTACAGGGGTGACGGGTATCACGGATGAAGATTTACTTGTCGCCAATGGAAATTTAGTTGTATAAGAATTTCCATAAATTTTACTCGAGTTTTTAGAGCGGTTTTGAATTGAGATATTTCATATTTTTATTTTTGATGATTTGTTGTGCATTGATCTATGTACGGCCTTCTTCTGTTTCGGCTTCAGATAATGAGGGCGTTATTCCTCTGTGTGATGGTTTGTCGGATGAAGAGATATATAAAAAGAAAAAGAAGAATTCTCTTAAATATATCATAGCTGGAAAGAATGGCTGGATATTTAGAACCAAGATGGATTTGAAAGACGATTTTGAATTATCAGAATGGTCTAAGATATCTTTTGCGCGTTTGGCACAGGCGTTCAAATATCATGGAACGAATTTAGCTGTGATCATGATTCCGACACGCGGTCTTGTAGGCTATGACTCATTGTTACCGCCTTATTCGGAAGAATATAACCATGAAAAAGCCATGGTGGGTTTTCTTAAGATGATTGAGGATATGAAATCCTCAGGCATTATTATGGCAGATATGAGCGGAGTTGATAAGGTTAAGGATTATTTTCTGATCCGTGATAATCACTGGACAGCTGCTGGGGCCAAGTTTTCGGCGCAGCGTGTGGCGGATGCTTTAAAGCAAAGTCCTGTGTATGCGCAGTTGCCGAAGCAGGATTTTGAAGTCAGTTCGCATGAACCCGGTGAAGATGATGAAGCCAATGACCGTTTTCTTGAATTTATTGAAGATGTTTGCGGACAGGATGTTAAACGTGAAACTTTACCGGCTGTGTATAATGTTGAGCCGAGTGCAGGTGGTGGTGACTTGATGGGGGATGCCGTAAAGCCTGAGGCTGTTTTGCTGGGTACAAGTAACAGTACGCATCCTGATCCGTCCTATGCTAATTTTATAGGTTTCCTGAAGGAATACTCATCAGTTGATTTTACAAATGAGTCAATTGCTGGCGGAGCGTTTAGCGGTGCCATATCCAATTATGTTCTGACGGGCAAGTATCATCAGATGAAGCCTAAGCTGATTGTGTGGGAACTTGGTGGTCATTATGGTCTGGATCAGGATGAAACATTCCGCGAGATTATTCCGGCTCTTTACGGTGAGTGTCAGGGTGAGAATGTGATGGCTGAAAACTCTGGTACTCTTGAGAAGGGCGATACGATGCTTTTTACCGGATTAGCGGGCAAAGCCATGACATCGTTTGATTATTACTTGTATTTGGACCTAGAGAATAAAGATATCCGCAAATATAAAGTTGAGTTTTTACATACGCAAGGTCGTAAGGATGTCATGAAATTTGACCGCAAGCGTAAGGAAGTTGCCAAGAATAATGGTGTTTTTTATGCGGAGCTTCGTTATGGATTGAGTGATCCACTGGCTAAAGTGGTCTTGGAATCAGATCAGGCCTCGGGTAAATACAAGGCCAAAATCTGTAAGGTTCCTGTTCAATATAGTTTGAATAATCTTGGTGCTGAAAATTAAATTAGAAATGTAAAGAGATTGCTTAAGCAATCTCTTCGCGTACTTTATTATAAAGATCAACGCTGATCTGACTTTTCTCATCAAGTTCAAGTGTGCCACGTCCATAGGCATCAACATAGCGGATGATATCTTCTTCTGCGCATGTGCCCATTTGCTTTTCATAGACAACACATGGAGTAGAACCGCCATTGGCCATACAGTGAATGGCGCCTAGCGGAACTTCTACACTTTCACCTTTTTGTAGGGTCAGGTGTTTGTCATCAAGAACAACTTCTAGTGTTCCTTCTTTGACTTCCCAATATTCACGACGGTGATTATGAGATTGAAGTGAAAGAATTTGCCCAGGGTTAACGGTGATTTCTTTTTCGCAGTATTCATCGCCATTTGGATCATGTCCCACGCCTATTACAACGTATTCTCCCCAAGGTCTTTTATCATTGTCTCCGACAGAATACGAATCCATACTAGAGACTGGTTTAGCTAAAGTCATAGTTTTATCCTCAAAAAATATTTGCTTTCTTTTTTGTTTAGTGTTTTATTCGCGAGGTTTTTTAACCCGCAATTTTTATGGTTGTAAGTATAGGTAATAAAAATTTTTTTTTCCATAAAAAAATGTGCAATGCAAAAAAACATCTTGTATTTTTTGTGATCTTTTAGTACGAAGACGCTGAATAGGTTTAAAAAATTTGAGTAACGGTTAGTATAAAATATAAAGGTTTAAATAAAATGGGTCAGTCGGAGATAAAAAATATAGTTCATGAATCTGAAACGCAAAGACAATTTGTTCGTTTGCCTGTTCCAGCTAAAGCAAGAATTGATGAGAAAGAATATGATGTTAAAGATTTATCATCAGGTGGCTTGAGCGTCGTAAAAGTGGGTAAAGAATATGAAGATGGAACGATTGTGCCGTTGGAATTATTTTTGCCGTTTAGTGCTTTTTCTTTAGAAGTTGTTATCGATACAGAGGTGAAGTATTATGATGCAAAAGATAAAATGCTTGGTTTGCAGTTTGTGAATGTGACGCAAGATCAGGTTGCACTATTGAACCATGTTATGAAATCTTTCATGGCTGGTGAAATTGTAAGGTCGGGAGATCTGCTTAATGTAGCGGCCCGTGAAAATTTTGTGACAGAGCGTAAAAAGAATTCAACGAATAAAACGCCTGTTGTAAATGTATCAAGACAAATCCCTGGTTTGTTGGTTATTTCAACGCTAGGTATTCTGGCGGCTACTTTTATTGCTTTAAATCTTTATGACAGCTTGTTTACTCTTAGATCAAGTAATGCGCTTGTGCAGGGGGCCGAGATACAGGTTCGTGCTGTTAGTCAGGGCATGTTCCAATCGAAATTGGCTCCTGATGCCAAAGATGTTTCTGAAAGAGAAGAAATTGGTGCTGTTAACGGTGATGATCTGAAGAGTCCTTGTAATTGTATTATTTCTCAGGTTCATCGTCAGGATGGTGAGTTTGTAATTCCCGGGGATCCAATTTTAACATTGGTGCCTAAGGAAAGTTCTCCATGGATTGTGGCTACAGTTAAAGCGTCAGATGCTAATAAGCTGAGTTTGAAGAATGAAGCGCATATTTCTATTGCCGGTACGGCGATGGATGTAAAAGGATATGTGGCCTCAATTAAAGCGGTTTCTAGTCCGGCTCTGGATGGCTTGGGAACACGTATGGCAGAGGTTCGTATTATTCCTGAACAAAACCTTCCGGTTGAGCTTTCCGGTCGTCCGGCCAAGGTTGTTTTTGTGATGCAATAATTTTTCTTTGTATTTTTACTCGAGTTTATGTATAGTGCGCGAAGTTTTTCATAACTATCTCAAGGAAGAGATGTAAAAAAAATACGCGGAGAACGAAAATGAGTAGGAGTGTTATGAGTATTATTCCAGTGGTATTGTGTGGTGGCTCGGGTACAAGATTATGGCCAGCCAGTCGTGAAAAAAATCCTAAACAATTTTTGAGCCTAATGTCTGGGTATTCTTTGATACAAGAGACAGTACAGCGTGCATTGCGTGTGTCTGGCTCTCAGTCCAAGGATGTTGTTACGGTTACTCTCGGTGCAATGAAAGATGGCGTTTATGGGCAACTTTCAAAGCTGGAAGGTGATGCTTCTCAGCATGTGTTGTCTGAGCCTTGTGCCCGTGATACAGCAGCTGCGATTGCTTTTGCCGCCCTTTATATAGAAAAGAATTTTGGCAAAGATGCGATTATGTGGGTTTTGCCATCTGATCATCATATTGGTGATGACGAAGCAATGAAGGTTGCTTTATTTGATGCTGCTAAGGCGGCGATGGAAGACTACCTTGTGACTTTTGGTATTTGTCCGACCAGACCTGAGACTGGGTATGGTTACATTCGTGTTGGCGAAAAGATGGATGATTCAACAGCGCATGTGACAGATTCATTTGTTGAAAAACCAAATCGTGAATTGGCTCAGCAATATCTTGATGATGGTCGTTACCTTTGGAATAGCGGTATGTTTTTATTCAAAGCTGGTCGTGTCATTGATCAATTTGAAAAGCATGCAACTGAAGTTTTAGAGGCTGTTAAAAAGGCAATGGATGGATCTTTGGATCAAAAAGAGCCTTCTCCTCATACATATGGTGAAATTGACAAACAGCCTTTTGATAAGGCCATCATGGAAAAAAGTCGTCTTGTTTCTGTCGTTCCATGTGATCCTGAATGGTCTGATATTGGATCATGGGAAAGCCTATGGGAGATTAAAGACAAAGATGAAAATGGTAATGTGATTGAAGAGAACGCAAAATTCTTCGATGCGCAGAACTGTATGGTTCGTACATCAAAGCGCTTAGTTGTTTGTGCTGGTGTTCGTGATATCGCTGTGATTGAGGAAGATGACGCTGTTTTGGTGGTGGATCGTTCGAATAGTGATATTATCAAAACACTTGTAAATAGTCTTAAAGATGAAGGTCGAACAGAAGTTTCTGATATGGCGCAAAAAGCTATGCCGGCAATGCCTCATGAATATGAAATTGAAACTGGTAAAGTCTTTACCGTACAGGGTAATGAAAATGAAAATCGCTTTCTGACAGTGTTGCAGGGTAGTGTGCAAGTAACGACTCTTAAGGAACAGATTTCCTATGAGGCTGGCGAAAATATATTTATTGATGGTAATATGGTTTACAAAATTAAAAATACAGGCGATGATAGTCTGAGATTGCTGGATGTACGCCATGAAAAAACACGCGATATGTCCAAGCCTGCGTCTGTCAATAAGAGTGTCAAAGTTCTTGATGCTGCATAAAATAAAGAAAGCATAAGTTCAGTGTATAAATATAATTCGTGTTTGAGGTTTTTTCTCTGCATGCTTGTGGTATTCGGGCT
The DNA here is from genome assembly GCA_002320665.1 of Micavibrio sp. UBA1672. Classification (GTDB taxonomy): domain Bacteria; phylum Pseudomonadota; class Alphaproteobacteria; order Micavibrionales; family Micavibrionaceae; genus UBA1672. The sequence goes on along the minus strand of DCKO01000035.1, from coordinate 24,816 downwards.
GATGGCCTGTACCAATATGGATGTTGATCTCGATACAGGAAAGGAAGCTCGTCGCGCTGAAAATTATGAGTTAGCGGCCAAGCATCTTGGTCCGCTAGCTGAGTTTGGTGTTGAAGAAGCGAAATATGAGTATGCTTTAACCTTAATTCGTAAAGAAGATTCAACCGAAGATGATTATAAATCAGCTATGGAGTACCTCAAGAGTGTTAGGGGTAAAAGAACAGGGAATGCTCTGTTTGAAATCGGTAGTATTTACGAAAAGGGTCTTGGTGTTGAAAAAGATTATGATCTTGCCCTTGATTATTACAAGCTGTCCTATGAAAGTGGCTATATCCGCGGTTTGTACCAAAGTGGATCTGTTTTTGAAAAGAAAAAAGACTATGAGCAAGCTTTGGCTCTTTACAAAAAAGCTCTTGATGGTAAATTCGCTAAAGCAGCGTACCGGATAGGTCGTTTGTATGAACGAGGGCGTTTAGGTAAAAAAGATCCTGTTCTTGGCTTGGCTTGGTATATACATGCTGAAAATCTTGGCGTTAAAGGTATGCCTGAAAATATTAAAAAGATTAAATCCCGACTGGATGCTTCTCAAATTGCAGAAGCATACGAGATTTCCAGAGGCCTTTAATTACACCACTTGAGTATTTTTTGAAATACAAAAAAATAAGGTTTAAATAATGAAGCGTTCTGCTTTTTTGTCTTTGATTTTAGGGAGCTCTGCTTTTTTGGTAGGGGCTTTCCCTTTTTCGGCTAATGCTGATCCTGAATTTAGTTTTACAACTGATTTGAAGGCACAGTTTACTGTTGATGAGAATGATGATTTGGGAACACGTTCGAATGATACGCGTGATGCGCAAGCTTATGAAGCAAAATTTCGTGTTAAGGGAGATTTGACTGACCAGATCACTGTCTTTGGTGAAGCCCGCGCAGTTGAAAATAATGGTGATGGTGGCTCTGTTGACAGTGATACAGGTGAGGTTTCTGGGCGTGATGATTATATTGAATTGCGCCGCTACTGGATTGAATATGATAATTTGTTTAATATAGCTCCGCTAAGTGTCAAGATCGGACGTCAACGTATACGTGAAGATTATGCAGTTTGGTGGAATAGGGATTTTGATGCGATTTCACTTAGTTATGATGCAACATTATTTAGTGGTATGTTGGCCATCGGTGAGAATTTGACTGAATATAGATCTAGCGGAGATGCGTTTAACCGCGATGATGAGGATTTGTTCCGTGTTTTAGGGCAGACGTCGTGGCAATATGCGTTGGGGCATTTCCTTGAGGCACGTTTTGCCTATCAGGAAGATCATTCCGGCATGAAAGGTACTGGCAGTCTGGTATCCTCTAATGACCGTGACGAAGAAGATGGTGATCTATTGTGGTTGGGTGTTCGCACGAAAGGTAATGTTTATAACGATATTCTTAGTGAAGATAAACCGATTTCCTACCGCGCTGATTTGATGTATCTGACAGGAGATGAGGATGTCCAGAGTACAACATCTGGTCCGAATGATGCGGTGCGGACTGTAACAGGTGTGTCTAATAATGATGTTTCCGGATGGGGGGTTGACCTTGGTCTGGAAGTTCCTCTGCCTGTTTATCAGGAGCCTGTCTTGATCCTTGGCTATGCTTTTGGGTCAGGAGATGAAAATTCTGCGGATAATGATAATGATGCATTCAGGCAGACAGGTTTGGATGGTAATACCAGCAAATTTGGTGTGTCTTCTGGATCTATGTACAATTATGGATCGGTTCTGCGTCCGGATTTGTCCAACATTCATATTACGACATTAGGTTTAGGCGTGCCTTTGTTCAAAGCGTCAGATATTACAACACTCTATCATTATTATTCTCTTGATGAGAATGCGACCTCACTTTTGACAAGTGGTATTGATGCGGCTCTTAATGGCACTGATCGTGATCTTGGGCACGGTGTAGATGTTGTTTTGAATGTTGACCTTCAAGAGGAGTTTGAGGCATTGAAAAAGTCGCCATTTGACCGAATAGGCTTTAAAACAACACTTGGTATGTTTACTGGTGGTGATGCTTTCGGCGCAGGAGAGGGCGAAACTGCCTATCGCGGACAGATGGAATTTCGCTTCCGTTTTTAATTTTTTCAACTTAAACAGATATTTTTGCTGATTTTTTTAGAGATTTGTTCTATGTAATAAATCACAAAAAATAACTGACACGGAGATGAGAGAATAATGAGCGAAAAAGAAATCAAGCCCAACAGTGAAGCTTTTGAACGCGAGATTTTGGTGGCGCCAAGTGGTTTTAGAGAATATGATGCGCGCTGGCTTTTCCCGGAACAATTAAATTTAAGAGGTGTGCAGCAACTTGGTGCTGGTATTGCCACGTTGATGCAACGCGAAGGCAAAAAACCTGAAATTGCAGTTGGACATGATTACCGCTCTTACAGTGCCTCAATTAAGCAGGCTTTGATTATCGGTCTTATGTCTGCTGGAGCGCATGTGAAAGATATTGGTCTTGCGCTTTCTCCTGTGGCCTATTTTTCTCAATTCGAGCTTGATTGTGCTGGCGTTGCTATGGTGACAGCTAGTCATAATGAAAATGGCTGGACAGGCGTTAAAATGGGTATGGAGCGTCCGCTGACTTTTGGTCCAGAGCTTATGGGTAAGCTTAAGGAGATGGTTTTATCCGGTGACTTGGAATATAAGGCTGGCGGCTCGTATGCTTATGTTGATGATATGAAACAGCGCTATTTGGCTGATGTGACCAAGGGTGTCAAGATCGAGCGCAAGATCAAGGCAGTTGTTGCTTGTGGTAATGGTACTGCCGGGGCTTATGCGCCAGAGGCACTGGAAGCTATTGGCATTGAAGTTATTCCAATGGATTGTGATCTTGATTATACATTCCCGCGTTATAATCCTAATCCTGAGGACATGGAAATGCTTCATGCGATGAGTGCGAAGGTTAAGGAAGTTGGTGCAGATGTTGGTTTTGCGTTTGATGGTGATGGTGATCGTTGTGGCGTGGTTGATAATACTGGTGACGAGATTTTTGCTGATAAGATTGGTGTGATGCTGGCTCGTGATTTGGGTAAAGTCTATGACAAGCCGACTTTTGTGGTCGATGTGAAATCTACTGGTCTTTATCACAGTGACCCTGAATTGCAGGAATTAGGTGTTACGACTGATTACTGGAAGACTGGGCATTCCTATATTAAACGCCGTGTGAATGAGCTTAATGCTCTCGCGGGTTTTGAAAAAAGTGGACACTTTTTCTTAAATGCACCAATTGGTCGCGGTTATGATGATGGTATTCTGACAGCTATCCTGATTTGTCAGATGCTGGATCGTCAGGCTAATAAGACTATGGAAGACCTTAAGAATGACTTGCCAAAGACTTGGAGTTCTCCGACAATGTCACCATATTGCGGTGATGAGGTGAAGTATGATGTGGTTGAGCGTATCACAGAACATTTCCAAGGGCTTTATGATAAAGGCGAAAGCTTTATGGGGCAGAAGATTACGGATATTGTTACGGTTAATGGTATTCGTATTACACTTGAAGACGGCACTTGGGGGTTAGTGAGAGCTTCTTCCAACAAGCCATCTTTGGTTGTCGTTGTTGAAAGTCCGGTTTCGGAAGCTAATATGACTGGTATCTTTAACGAGATTGACGGCATATTATCTAGCTATTCTGAGGTGGGGGAATATGACCAAAAGCTCAAGAGTGCGGCTTAAGTAAACCGATTAACCACCGGATATACTTAAATTTTTATAAAAAAAAGTTGCGTTTTGTTCTATGTTTCTTTTATACATAGGCCGTAATTCCAGATAGCCAAGCTATTTGTGTATTAAAAAACTTTTTTAAAGAAGGGTTTAGATATGTTTGCAAAATTTTTACGTATTTATTTTTTACCAGTTTTTCTGGTTTTAATGATGACGTCGTCTGTGGTTTTTGCTTCAGAAGATGAAGGATTATATGATGAGGTGCCACCTGAAAATTCAGCGTTTATCCGTTTTATTCATGCGGAAGATGGTGAATCCGAAGTGCCACCGATTGTAAATGGTCGCAAACGTGATGGTGTGAAATTCGGCGGGATTAAACCTTATGGTGTTGCTGCTAGTGGTAAGGTTAAAATTGAGCTTGGTGATGGTAAGGCCGAGTTTGATACAGAAGCTGGAAAGTATTACACAGTGATCCTTAAGGATGGTAAATTGACGATGGTGGAAGTGCCAGAAGTTGAAAATGAACTTAAGGCACAGATGATTGTTCACAATCTTACAGATTATGAAGATATCTCTCTCAAGACTGCGGATGGTAAAGTGAAAGTCCTTGGCCCTATTGCGGCGGATTCATTTTCTGTGATCGAGATTAATCCTATTAAAGTGTCATTTGCGATCTTTAAAGGTGATGAGAAATATGTTGATTTGACTGACTGGCCGTTAGAGCGTGGTGAGAGCTATATTATTTCTGTTGCTGAAGATGAGGAATATGGCACAGTTGCAAATTATGACCGTGCACGGATATCAACAGAATAAATGACTGAGATACATCATAAAAATTATAAATTTATAAAAGGCGTGCTTTTGCGCGTCTTTACTGTGTCTTTTATTTTTGTATCGCTTGCAATCGAGGTGCAGGCACAAGATGCTCAGCAACTCGCGCGTCCTGGGTTTAAAAACGAGGAAGGTGTGACTAATGATGTTACGCCAATGGATTATCCGGATTTGACGGCATGTCAGCAGACTCTTTGGGATGATACGCAATATCGGGGTGATCGTAGAATCCTAAAACATATACGTTCGGGTAAAGATGGATGGCTTTATCGCTCGGCGGATTTTAGAACTGATTTTACGATGCCGGAAGAGACTTTCAATTATATGGTGCGTGTTAATGAGGGGCTGAAGGCTAAAGGTGTTAGTCTTTATGTGGTGCTTCAACCTTCCAGAGCGATTGTCGAGAGTGAGTATATTGATCCCGAGACTATGCCGGAAGGGTATGATCCGGCTGTTGCGAAAGCGAATTATAAGGCATTGATCAAACGTTTGAATGATGCTGGTATTCATGCCCCTGATCTGTCTGACCCGCCAGATGACCTTGTTTATTTCTTTAAGGGTGACCCTCACTGGCGCCGAGAAGGTTCTCAGTGGACGGCAAAGAAGGTCAAGGAGATGGTTGAGAAAAACCCTGTCTATGACACTTTGGCTCGTGAAGAGTTTTCAGTCGAGATTACATGGTGGCTGGAGAGTGAAAAAGGCGAGTTTGATGAATTCGTTGAAGCTGTTTGTGGTGTTACGATCCCGCCGGAACGTCGGCCGATGTGGGCAACAACGTCTTTGAGTGAGGATATATCTGAGGCTAGTCTTTTTGGCGATGTAACTTATCCAGATGTTGCGATTGTCGGTACGAGTAACACGGCGCATGAAGAAGATTTTAACTTTGTAGGATCACTAAAGCAGGAGCTTAAGGCCGATATCCGTAACCGTGCTGTTTCTGCTGGTGCGTTTTCTGGTTCGTCTCTTTTGTTTTATTCGACTGATGAATTTCATGAACATCCCCCGAAGATATTGATTTGGGAATTTTTATCTCACCATAATTTTGATGATTATGTGGGGTTCCGTCAGATGGTTCCGGCTTTAGAGGGACCGTGTACAGGTGATGACGTTCTTGCCACTAAAGAGATTACAATTGATGTGCCTCAATATGTAATTGATCAGGATTTTGAGCGTATTAAAGATGACCTTATTGACCTGACACAATTTACAGAGGAACAAGCAAGCGAGCTTCGCCGCGCTAAAAAACGTAATGCAGCTTTAAGAGAAAGCCTGATGCATGAGGTTCTTGTCTTCGAGGACCTTGAAGACAAGCATATTAAGGCAAAAGATAGCTATCTTATGATAGAGGTGAAAAATCCAGAAAACCGTTTGGTTAATATTGGAATGCTGTTTTCAACAGGAAATGCAGAGGAAGTCGATGTATCAAGATCCCGCCGCGCCGAGAATAATGGGCGTTATTTTTGGGAGTTTGACCCTAAAGAAGAAGGTGAGCTGATTATGCTCCAGATAGAAACAAATAAGCCACAAGGAACAATCAAGGCAAATATATGCAAGAGGAAAGACGGTATATAGACCAGCCCAAAAAGCAAAGGGGTATTATGGCTGAAAATGGCAAGACAATTGTCGTTGTTGCTGTATTGTGTCTTGGTTTTTTGTACTGGTATCTTGGAGATTTTTTACCTAGTAGTGTGTCTTTGGATGGGCAAACTTTGTCTATTGAATTGACAGAGTGGGACGAGCCCGTTGAAAAGCCATACTTGCCTGATCTTAGTGGTTTTACTTACGAAAATTTGTTGAAAATCGTTCCAGCAGTTCAGCCTGGTAAAATCTATATTGATAAAATGAAATATTATCCTGAACTGCGTAAATTTTTGGAAGGTGAAGCTCCACAGAAGCTTCGACTTATCCAGCGTCAGATTAGCCCGCGTGCTTTGGTTGTAAAGTCCGGTCATTATGACTGGAGGACTTTTTACGAGGCCGTTCATGCTATGGATCCCCAAGGTAAAATACTTGAAAAACAGGGAAATGAATACTTACTTCGTATGCCGATTCTTGTGTTAAGAGGTGCATCTTTAACTATTGCAGGCATTGATGTTGATAAGCTCAAAGTATCCGAGCAAGCTAATGCGTTTCTACTCAATGCGGGTGATATGTTTATTCTGCGTACCAAGGTTTATGCTTGGGATGAAGAAAAAAATGAAGCATCCTTATTTGATCTTGAGCATTATAAAACTGAAAAATATAAGTACCGTCCTTTTATTACCACTTGGGGGGGCGGTGGTCTTTATTTGGCTGAAAGCGAATTTTATTCTATGGGGTATTCCGGTGGAAAGTCATACGGAATTAGTTACTCGGCGTGCACACCATGTTTGAAAGTTGATCCGAATATGCCGCCTGCTACTGGTTGGGTGCTGAATAATAAATTTTATGACTTCTTTTACGGGTTTTATTCCTATGAAGCAGAGGATGTCGCGATTATCGGGAATACGTATATAGATAATATTGTGTATGGCATTGACCCGCATGACCGATCGAAGCGTTTGATTATTGCCAAAAATGAGGCGTATGGCACAAAGAAGAAGCACGGTATTATTGTTTCCCGTGAAGTGAATGATGGTTGGATATTTGATAATTATTCTCATCATAATGTGGGTTCCGGTTTTATGATTGACCGGACAAGTGTAAATAATGTGATTGCTAATAATTTGGCAGAGCATAATGATCAAGATGGCTTGACGTTTTTTGAGAGTGAAAACAACATCACATGGGGGAATATTTTCCGTTATAATAAAAAAAATGGCCTTCGTATCCGTAATAGCTGGGACATACGTATGTATAATGATGAAATATATGGTAATGGCGGTACATCAATTGAGGTTTATACGGCTAATATTGATGGTCAGGAAACGCGTGATTTTGATTTAGACCCTTATACTCAGAAGGCGGGTGTTACGGTCAGAGGTGCAAAAATTCGTGCGAGTGGGGCTGCTGCTTTTAAGATTACCGATGCCGAGCTTTTGGGCTTATCTAATATCAAATTATGGACTGGTACACATATTTTTCCGAATAATGTTACGTATGATAAAGATATTGTGCTTCAGAATCTGGAAAAAGAAGATGTGTTGATTAAGGTGCAAAGCCCTTGGTTTCCTGATGCCAAGCCGCCTGTAAAAAAAGAACATCACAAAGGGCATTAGAAGCGAGCACATCATGCAAAAGATTAAACTGAGTGGCATATTATTTATAGCTTTTTTGGCTCTATCTTTGTCTATGGCTTTGTTTTATTTGCCAACAGCTTGGAATAATGTAGAAAACCCAACACGTGAAACCATTATGGTTGGGACATGGACACCTGAATTCGAAAAATCTCTAAATGAATCCTTGCCGGTATTTGAGCCTAGCCGGAATTTGTGGGGGCAAATCCAATATGCGCTTTTTGGTCAGGGACGCAGGGGCGTTATTGTTGGTGATGATGGCTGGCTGTTTACAGATGAGGAATTTTCTTGCCTGAGAGGTGCAGAAGCACATTGGGCTGAAAATATGGATTATGTGAAGAGTGTTAAAGAGACCATAGAGAGCAAGGGAGTGAGCTTATATGTTGTCCTTGTCCCAGCAAAGGCTCGTGTTTATCAGGATTATTTGGGCAAGAATAGAATGACATCTTGTCGAGAATCCGTATATTCAAACACATTAGGCTTTATGCAAAAAAATGGCATTATGGTTACAGGGCTCCTTGAAGGTATGAAAGAACATAAGAATCGTGATGCTTTGTTCTTGCGCAGTGATACACACTGGACACCTGAAGGCGCGGAATATGCCGCCGAGCTGGTTTCTGAAGGGTTTGATAAGTCAAAGGGATTAACTGAAAAAATTTACGAGACTGAGTTAAAAGATATGACAGAGCATGAAGGTGATTTGCTTCGTTATTTGCCTGGAGTACGCAATAACGAGATAAAATCTGATGAAATATCTGTTTATGTAACTGAAGAAAAAATAGAAGATGCCGAAGGTGATCAGGATTCTTTGGGGCTATTTGGCGATGATGTGCCACCTGTAACTTTAGTGGGAACAAGTTACAGTGCAAACCCTAAATGGCATTTTGTAGACTTCTTAAAAGATAAACTTCAGATTGATATTTTTAACGCAGCAGATGAAGGGCTTGGCCCTTTTGCTGTGATGAAAACATATCTGGGTGGTAAAGCGTGGGAAAACTCAGCCCCATCTGTTGTGATCTGGGAAATTCCAGAACGCTATGTGGTAGTAGATCAGTCAAACTCAGCAAAATAATTACTTGCTCTATTTTATTATCATGTTATTTGAACGTAACTTTTTGTGAGGTTCAAAATGAGAACAATACTATTATCTATTATTATCTTATTCCTTGTAGGCGTTGGAGCTTATTGGGCTTTAGATAAAGGGGTTATTAATCTTGATGCGCTGAACGATGATTCAGTGACGGATACTGTGCCACAAAAAGATAACAGACACTCCAAGTTAGATAAAAAAGATAATGAAAAGAAAAAAGCAAAAAAGAATGATAAGAAATCTGCGGTAGCTAAGGCAGAAAAAAAGGAAAAAATTATCACAGATGCATCTTGGCCAGTTGCTCCGGTAATGCCAACAGAAAAAGATATTGCTCTTTTTGATCTTAATGGACCTTACGGGAATATTCTTGAATGTAGCGCTTTAATGGAAGAAAAATCCTATAAAAAGCATAAAAGCCAGATGTTTATGGTCCCGGGGTATGATCACTGGATTTTTAGAACGCGTCAGGATTTTGAACCTGTCTATAAGTTTCGGGAAAAAAAAGCCGAGCTATATAGAATTTTTGCAGATGTTTTACGCCATAAAGGTACGGAGCTTGTGATTGCCTATATTCCACCGCGTGCAGTGATGGCAGAAAGCAAGATTGATAGAGATAACCCATTATCAAAAGATATTGATTTGGCCTCGATCAGGACTGAGTTTTATGGTCTTTTGGATGAATTCCAGAAGCTCGGTGTCAATCTTGTGTCTATTCCTTATGCATCTGATGGTGATAAATATTTTAATTGGGCAGATCATCATTGGAACACACAAGGTTCTAAAGCTATGGCTCTGGAAGTTTCTAGTGTTGTTAAGGCCACTGATCGTTGGCGTGATATTGATAAGCAGGCCTTTGAAACTGTGAAGAAGGGGGCTGTCGCATATGATGGTTTATATGGAAAAGTAACCCGTGAGATATGCGGATTTGTGCCTTATCCAGAGCGGGATTATGTGTATAAAACTTCGCCTGTAGAAAAAAACAAGGAAGATGGTTTATTCGGGGATTCTAATCCATCAGTGACTTTGATTGGTACAAGTAATAGTAAACGCGGGGAATTTGACTCGAATTTTGATGGGTTTTTGAAAGAGGAACTATCGCTTGATGTCTATAATGCGGCACTTTCTGGCGGGGGGATGGATGACTCCGTAATCCAATATCTTGAATCTGATGTATATAAAAATAATCAACCAGCTTTTTTGATCTGGGAATTACCAAGTTATTATAACCTTGGTGGTTACGGGATGGAAATGGCATTAAGGCGAGCTACTCCAGCTGCATTAGGGTCTTGCAAGGAACCAATTCTGACATTCGGGCCAGAGCCTATTACCGGCAAGCGCTTAAGAGTGGTAAGTGAAATAGAAAAGCAAAAGATTAAAACAGAGCATACATATCTTGAAATGAGATTTGAGCGTCCTATCAAAAAAGATTTTTCGATTTCAGTGAAAACAACTGATAGAAAAACAGAGCTTTTCAAATTTGAGTCTCCGCATGAAGGAAAAGCGGATCATTTCTTTTTTCTTCTAAAGGGTGAAAGAAGTGACTCCTTTTTATATTCTGTAGGGATCAACAATAGCCAAAATTATCTTGAGGGCGTAAAGGTAAGTGGTAAACTTTGTGCGTTGCCTGATACAATAGTACCAGCAGAGGAAGCTGTTACGGAATAATTTTTGTAAAACAGCAATTTGCCTTTTAAAATTGTTTTCTACTATAATGGGTGATATTTACTGCTATTAAAACAGGATTGAAAAGAGTGAGGTAAGGAAGCTTTGATGCAAAGAAACGGGATTTTAGATATTCTGAAAATGCCGCTAGTTGCTCTAGGGATTGTTGCTAGTACTGCTATGCTTCAAAGCGATTCTGATCTTAGTGAGGATATGGTCAAGTCGGCAAATAATGATGTCGCTACTAAAATGTCTGATGTGGCTAGCCGAAAAGAATGTGATGACAATATAAGTGATTATTTAGCAAAGAATAATCTTGTTTTAGATATCCCTGAAAAAGAAAAAATCTATTTAAGTTCCCCACTTGAAGAAGAGTTTAACCATAATAGTCATCAATCAGGTGAAGGGCTTGAGGTTCTGGCCAAAAGACAGGCCCTAGAAGGCTGTGATCCTATAGAAAATGGCGGCGATGATTGTATGATTATTTTGCCAGAGATTATTCAATCATAATTTTTTAAACCACTATACAGGAAAACAGCGTTTCCACCCACGCGACTATGCCTGACGGGGTGATAGAGCTTTAGCAATTTCAATGCATCTGAATCTTCGTATTTCTTATAATAGGGCACTAACCATGACAAATTTGAATGTGTGATGGTACGCGTAAGGTCTTGTTTCTTGCCCGTGAGTATTTCGAAATAGCCCTGATCATCAATGTTTAGCAAAATTCGCTTGGCTAGGCGCTGTAAGCCCTCATTATTTTCTTTATAGAGATCAATACCATTGGTCTGCGCGATTTCGGCAAGGTAAAAGAGCGGAATAGCTGCATAATGATGGTAGTTATAGGCTTTTTTGCCGCGAATAAGTTCGATTTTAAGTGTGCCGTCATCCTGAATATGATCAATAGCTTCTTTTGCTTTTTCCATAGCCCAGTTAAATTGTTCTTTATTGTTATTAACAACCGCGCCATTTGCTACGGCCCAGACGGCCCAATACATATGGTTGTTATTGCGGGAGTTGATTTCCGGTTTTTTACTGAAGTCGTCGATCACCTGATCTGTGAGGCGATTAAGCCATGCTTTAACACGCGTTTTTTGCTCTTTATCTAAATTGCCTTCATTTCGGATCTGTAGATAGGTAAGGGATACAGATGCCAAAGCCCATTTACGGACAAACTCACCCATATGGTTGGCGTCGCCCATGAAGCCATCGGCTTTGGCCCAGTCATCCATCCAGCCAAGTGCGCATTGCGCTATTTCAATGCGGTGTGGCCATGACATAAGGTATCTATTGCCCATAACGGCCAACTTGCTTTCAAGGGTTTTAATATTTTCTGTGTCTTTCAAATATTTTTTATAAGCGGCCTGATCAACTTCCGAAGAGTTTTTGGAAGCTTTGCTGTACATAGAATTGAAGAAGAGGTCATAGATAGGCTCTGGCGTTTCTTTACATTCAAACCGAGCAGTAAATGGTTTTTCTACTCGTTCATAAATGCCAGAAAGGTTAAAGGGGGGCTTTAGGCCTCCGGTTTCCTCGATAGTGTTTTCCGAGTTGCAAGCTGTAAGAGCTATGCTGCAAAGTAGTATAAAAAAAAACTGTTTTCCGTGTTTGATCGTCATAATTTGAATACTCTTTAAAATATAGTGTTCCCATTCTCAACAGACTTATATATGAATATAAAGCCATAAAAAAGGAAATAAACTGCTTTATTTTCTTGTATTTTTCGTAATAACGCTGTAGAAGAAAGCGCAATTTTTTTAGTAGTATAAAAGTCACACGTGAGAAACGGGAGAGAAAGTGATGAGAATTAGTGTATTTGGTTTGGGTTATGTAGGCGCGGTTGCAAGTGCTTGTCTGGCGGAATCTGGTTTTGATGTTATTGCCATTGATATGGATCCTATTAAAGTTAAGTGTATTGGTGAAGGGCGCTCACCAATTATCGAGCCTGATCTTCCTGAGATGATCAAGCGTAATGCGGAAAACGGTAAGCTTAAAGCTACTTTGGATGTTCGCGAAGCTGTTATGAATTCTGATATTTCATTAATTTGTGTTGGTACGCCAAGCAATGAAGATGGTTCACTTAAACTTGATTATGTTGAAGCGGTTTGTGCTCAGATCGGTGAAGTTATCAAAGAAAAAGATGAGTTTCATACAGTGGTTCTTCGCTCAACAGTTGTTCCGGGTACAGCCCATGAGATTGCTATTCCTGCGATAGAGAGGGCTTCTGGTAAGAAAGTTGGCGAAGGTTTTGGTTTTGGTAACAACCCTGAATTCCTTCGTGAAAGTACAGCAATCTGGGATTACTTTAATCCTCCAAAGATTGTTATTGGTGCGCAGGATGAAAAAACAGCCCAGATGATGAGAGATGTATATAAAGGCATCGAAGCTGATCTGGTTGTTTGTGATGTCGAAGTTTCTGAAGGTGTTAAATATGCAGATAATGCATGGCACGCGATGAAAGTTGGTTTTGCCAATGAACTTGGTAACATTCTTAAAGAGCTTGGCGTTGATAGCCATAAAGTTATGGACATTTTCTTCCTTGATACAAAGCTTAATATCTCTAAAGCCTACCTTAAGCCTGGTTTTGCTTTCGGTGGTTCATGTTTGCCTAAAGATGTTCGTGCGATCCGTGCAAAGGGTAAGGATAAATCTATCCAGACTCCGATTTTTGATGCGCTTCTTGAAGCCAATGACGAGCAGGTTCGTCGTGCGAAGTCTATGATTGATCAATCCGGGAAGAAGAAAATTGGTATGATGGGCTTGAGCTTTAAAGCCGGTACAGATGATCTTCGTGAGTCTCCATTGGTAACTCTTGCTGATCAGCTTCTTAACGATGGCTATGAGCTAACAATCTATGACCCATGCGTATTTGAAGCAGCTAATATGGAAGGTGCAAACCAGAAATATATCCGTGAAGGTATTCCACATATCTCAAAATGCCTGACCGAAAATGCTGAAGATCTTCTCTCTGCAAGTGATCTGGTTGTTATTGGTAACGGTAATAAGGATTTCGCTACAATAATTAATGATAAAGCGAATGATAATCTTGCAGTTATCGATCTTGTGCGCTTAAATGATGAAACTCTTGAGAAGAGAGAATCCTATACGGGTATTTGCTGGTAATCACTCGGGTCATCATTCATTAACACGGTTCGGAGATAGAGAAGGGCACACGATGGAAAGTCGCCTTGAACGGAAATCGTTTCTTCCTAAAGGGACGTTTGGTTTTACTGTTTATACAGTATTATTAATCGTCCTTGTCTCCACCTTACCGACTGCCGCGTTGGACCCGGCTTCGACACAATTTATCCTCGTTGTTGGAGGGCTAGCGGTTTGGCGTTACAGTTGGGGCTTGATTCATTTTACACGTTCTGTTATATATCATAGGTATGTATTCCCAAAAATGCGTCATGACGTTGACTCTCGTATTGATGAGTTAATGCCTTCCCATGTATATTTGCTCGTCACAGCATTCAGAATTGAGGCGCAGACAGCCGGTGAGGTTTATGCCGCGGCTATTCGTGAAGCAATTAATTGCGGCGTGCCTGCTACGATTGTAGCATCGATTGTCGAGATGTCTGATGAAATTATGTTCAAGCAGATTTTCGAGATGCTTGATCCTCCGGAACATGTACGTTTGCAGATTGTCAGAATTCCCGGGACAGGTAAGCGTGATGGGCTTGCGCAAGGTTTCCGCGCTATCTCTCGTGATATGCCTGCACCTGATGCTGTGGTCGCTGTGATTGACGGGGATTCTATTCTAGGTGATGGTTTGATACGAAAATGTTCACCGTTCTTTAAGTATATGCCTAATCTTGGTGCTTTGACGACTGATGAAGAATGTAACGTGAAAGGCAGCAAAATTATTCGTGAGTGGCACCATTTGCGATTTGCCCAGCGGCAGATTTTGATGAATTCTGTGGCCTTGTCCAAAAAAGTCTTAACGCTTACAGGGCGTATGTCGATGTTTCGCGCTGAGATCATTACCGATCCGGATTTCATAGATGATGTGCAGAATGATTCGATTAATCATTGGCGTTTGGGAAAATTCAAGTTTTTGACGGGTGACGATAAGTCGAGTTGGTATTGGGTTATCAAGCAAGGCTATGACATGGCTTATATCCCCGATACAGTTGTGATGACTGTCGAACATCCGCCATCTCCGTATTTCCTTCGTGCAACGACGCAGCTTATGTTTCGCTGGTTTGGCAATATGCTCCGTACGAATGGGCGCGTTGTTAGGCTAGGGCCTCACCGCGTAGGGCTATTTGTATGGTGGTGTGTGGTTGATCAGCGTATTTCTATGTGGACGTCTTTGGCTGGGCCGATTTTTGCAATTATGCTTGTTATTAAGCACTCTGTTGCTTTCTTCCCGATTTATATTGCGTGGATAGGTTTTACACGCTGGATTATGACCTTGATGTTACTAACGTCCCGTCCGGTACTGAGTTGGTATTATCCATTCCTGATTTATTACAACCAGATTTGGGGGTCGGCGATTAAGACGTTTGTGTTCTTCCGACTTGACCAACAATCATGGACTCGTCAGAAAACAAAATTGCAAAGAGGTATGAGTAGCTGGCAGGCCCGATTCGTGAAATTCACATCTAATTATGTTTATGGTGTGGCAATGACAGTCTTTGTTGCGCTGGTTGGATTTTTCTCGGGTGTCATGGAAGTGCCTTATTGGCTCTTTAGCTAAGATGTTGTCCACGGCTAACTTTTAGTCTATATAAAAAATACCTTTCATTCTTAGCATTTATTTTCCTAAAATTTTAGTCAATGTTCGGTTGAAACGCCGCAGAAAACTTATATTTTTTTATATACGGAAAATTAACCTAATGCTGTCTAGTATGAGAGCAGGAAAGCAAAGATATATTCCATATCGTCAGAAATAGACCATCTTTCCAAAAAAATTAGCAGAGTCTAATATTTAACAAAAAAACAAAAAATATTTGAGTTGCGTTTTAACTATTTGCGTAAAAGGAGAACCCCATGCTTGTGTTTGATCCACGGGATTACGGTGCAAATCCGGATGACAATATTGATGATACCGCTGCTATTCAGGCAGCACTAGATGCGGCAAGAGATGCTGGTGGAGGCCATGTTTATCTATCTGCCGGAACCTATATAATTTCCAGCACAGAAAGAGCTTCTAAGGGGGGAATTAGAATTCATAGCAATACAGAGCTTTCGGGTGATGGTATTGGTGAAACGATTCTAAAGGTTTCTGATTCTCAGGAAACAAAAATTTCAGGTGTTATTAGAACACCTGTTAACGAGGTTACGGAGAATGTTATTATCCGTGATCTAACAATTGATGGTAACCGTGATAATGTTGAGGCGGAAATTGATGGTATTCAAACTGGTGTTCTACCGGGTAAGCCGGAATCAGATAATAATATTCTGATTGAGCGCGTTGAAATTCATGATGTTTCCCGTATTGCCTTTAACCCGCATGAGCAAACAACAAACCTTACAGTTCGTGATTCAATTGCTCACCATAATAGCTGGGACGGGTTTATTGCAGATTTTACATCCAATGCAGTTTACGAAAACAATATTGCACATAGTAATGACCGTCATGGTTTCAATGTGGTGACACATAGTTATGATACTGTTTTGCGTGATAATGTTTCTTATAATAATGGTGAACAAGGTATTGTTGTCCAGAAAGGTTCAGGCAGTCAGTCTATTGATGGCTGGGAAGATATGCTCAACTTCAATATTTTGCTTGAAGGTAACGAAGTTTATGGCAATGGCAAGAACGGTATTTTGTTCAAGCAGGCTGAAAACTCTCAGGCGATTGGCAATATTGTTTATGATAATGGCAATGACGCTGTTCAGCTTGAAGGCGCCAATAACATCATTATTGATGGTAATACATTACGCTCGGAAAACTATGCGGTGTACATGAAGCCCTATAGCGGAAGTCTTGGTGGGCCTGGAGATACCTACGAGAACTGGGTAATCAATAATGATATTATTTCTGGAGATATCGCATTTAAGGAAAGTGGTGATAGCACACAGAATAATGTCTATGCTAATAATGGTGTTAGTGCAGATGCTGCGAATATTAACGACTCTTCTATCGTGACAGATGATTCCTCTGATTATTCCTACACAAAATTATCAATCAGTGCGGATCTTCCTGATAATTACACGGATGGCTCTAATGATAATGAGCAACCACCTGTTCAGGACGATCCACCTGTGCAAGAAGAACCTCCTGTCGAAGATACTAAGGGGCCTCCTGCTGATAAAGGTAATTCTGGTAATAATGGTAATTCCGGAAAAGGCAATAATGTCGACGATGAGCCAGTTCTAGATGAAACTGTCATAGAAGCCTTGTTCCTAAGAGGCAATGAATCTTCTGAGACCATTACCGGAGGTGTACTCAATGATGTCTTGAAAGGGCGTGGTGGTAACGACGTGCTTTATGGCGGCGATGGTGATGATTACATGGAAGGTAATAACGGAGATGACGTGCTACATGGCGGTATGGGGCTTGATAAGTTGAAAGGTGGCTCTGGTACTGACACGTTTTTATATACCAGCCTTGACGAGCGCAGCGATATCATTGTCGATTTTCGTTTTGCTGAAAAAATTGACATTACGGCAATCACGTCAGAGTTTCTTGGGTTTACCCGTGATCTGGCTTTTGAGGCCGGTTATATTCAGGTTGTCCAAAATGGCGATAATACAGAGCTACTTCTTGATAGTGATGGTCATGCCGGAGCAAATCAGGCTGTACATCTGGCAACATTGTTGGATGTTAAGGATGGTTATAATCTTAGTCTTGATCATTTTGTAACAGTAGAAAAGGGGCGCGACCATGATGTGCTTGATCAGGAACTATCGACTGTGCCCCTTGATCTCGATGGTTCATCTGCAGATGATATTTTGATCGGAGGTCATGTAGCCGACCGTCTGGTTGGACGTGATGGTGATGATGTTCTGATTGGTCATGGCGGCGATGATGTCTTCTGGGGTAATTCTGGTAGTGATGTTCTTTATGGTGGTGATGGTGCCGATACCATGAAGGGCGGCGAAGGTTCAGACCTGTTTATCGTTGATGCTGATCAGAATGGTGTAGATGCTATTCAAGATTTCCGCGCCGGAGATGGTGATGTTCTTGAAATCACAGAGATACTGGATTTTGATCCTGTGACAGATAGTATAACAGATTTCCTAATGCTTACCGAGAAAGATGGTGATACTTCGGTGTCTGTTGATGCTGATGGCGCAGCCAATGGCACTAACTTTGTAGAAGTTGCAAATCTAGTAGGTATCACGGGTCTTGGTGATGTTGAGAGTCTCTATGAAGATGGTGTGATTACCGTATCAACCGAGGCTAATGTTTAATCATTAGCCTCTGGTTTTATCTTTTCTATAGTAGAGAAAGGAAATAAATCACTCTATTTATAAGATAAAACTGGATTTTTTTGAAATCAGTGTTTATATAATGACCCCGCATTCTAAATAAAAACGAAGAATGGTTATGACAGAAAACGGGGCGACACAGAAAATACATAAGTCCCGCGTCTTTTTCTTGATAAGAAAAGGGCGCGTTCTTTTTTCATGTCACATGAAAGAGGGGAAGACCTAAAAGATGGTATTTGCATCCCCGATATTCCTGTTCGCGTTTTTGCCGATATTCCTGTTGGTTTATTATCTTTCGCCACGTTTTATGCGTTCTATGATCATTTTGATCGGGAGTTCCTTATTTTACGCGTGGTGGCGTCTGGATTTCCTGTTTATGCTTTATGCTATTATTGGCGGAAGTTGGTTTGTAGCCCTTTTGATCGAGAAATATCGCGACAAGCCTTGTGCTAAATGGCTTCTTCGGGGTGGGGTAATTGCCAATCTCCTGACCCTTGGCTACTACAAATACTTTAATTTTGGTGTTGATAGCTTTCATGCGATGCTTGATATGTTTGGCATGGATGCCCCGACGGGTATCGTAGAGGTGCTTTTACCCATTGGTATCTCTTTCTTTGTCTTCCACGCAATTAGCTATATCGTGGATGTGTGGCGGCAAGATACACCGGCAACAAAGAACCTCTTTGATTTTGCGGCTTT
Source organism: Micavibrio sp. UBA1672 (assembly GCA_002320665.1). Lineage (GTDB taxonomy): Bacteria > Pseudomonadota > Alphaproteobacteria > Micavibrionales > Micavibrionaceae > UBA1672. The sequence continues at coordinate 6,235 of DCKO01000035.1, read as the reverse complement.
TATAACGTTGTTCCCGCATCTGATTGCAGGGCCGGTTTTGCGGTATAAAGATCTTGCTTGGCAGTTTACCTCGCGTACACATAGCACTGATAAGTTCTCGGAAGGAGCGTATCGTTTTATGTGTGGTTTCGCCAAGAAAGTCTTGATTGCGGATTCAGTTGCGCCTTTGGCTGATGCGGCGTTTGCCTTGGAAAATCCAACAATGGCGGATGCATGGATCGGTACAATAGCCTATACAATCCAACTTTATTATGACTTTGCGGGTTATAGTGAAATGGCTGTGGGTTTGGCGCTTATGATGGGTTTCCGTTTTATTGAGAACTTCAATAATCCTTATATTAGTCGTTCTATTACCGAATTCTGGCGTCGCTGGCATATTAGTCTTTCCACGTGGCTGCGGGATTATCTCTATATTCCTTTGGGGGGAAGCCGTAAGGGTAATGTGCGTACTTATGTGAACTTGTTCCTTACGATGCTTCTTGGCGGCTTATGGCATGGTGCCAATTGGACGTTTATTCTTTGGGGCGCATGGCACGGTATTATCTTGGCGATTGAACGCATGTTGGGTGTTGATCCGAAAGCACCGCAAGGTATTTTTAAGTATTACTCGACTATGTTGATGACCTTTGTCTTTGTGATGATTGGTTGGGTTCTCTTCCGTGCACATAATGTAGAATCGGCTTTTGCATTCTTCTCGGCGATGGCAGGAATGAATGGCTTTGGTCTTAGTGATGCGCTTGCTTGGCAGGTGAAGGGGCTGCATCTTGTGGCTATGTTTGCTGGGCTTGCTCTGGTCTTTATTGCCCCGCATTTCGAGAAAAACCGCATTCCGGTCGAGCTTTCCAAGGGCAGTGTAGCGATGCAAACTAAGCCTGGCATTGTGATGCAAACTTTTGTGTTTGCTTTATTTGTTATCGCTGTGTCTCGTTTAATTGCAATGAGCTATTCTCCGTTCCTATACTTTCAGTTCTAATAAATATTATTGTTCAGAAACAATGCTTTAGTCCTCTTTAACTTTAAGTGTAGAGAGGCTTAAAAATACTAGTTGATTTTATGTAAAATATAGTGTAATATTTATGTAAATTATATATGTGTGTTAAGAGGGGGAAACACAATGGCGACGTATTTCTACGCGCCTGTTATGCAACAGGTGACTCAAACTTTTATTAATCCATATTCGGGGTATGAGCTGGAGGTTGATGGCCTTTATGGCATTGATGTAACGCCATACCATGGAACATCAGGTACAGATGCTTTATTTATGACCGCGGTGAATGAAATCCTGAATATTGAAGATTCTTCGGGTAATCAAAAATTTAGTAGTATCGAGATAATCTTTGGCTCTGCCGGGGAGGATATTCTTAATTTAGCCAGTACGACTTATACCTTAGGTGCCATGACCATTTACGGCAATGATGGTGATGATGTGATCTGGTCTAATGATGGAAATGATATTCTTTATGGTGATAATGGCAATGATATCCTTGATGGTGGTGCAGGTGATGACTATATCTATGGCGGCCTTGAGGATGATACGTTATTTGGTGGTGCAGGCGATGATTTTTTAAACGGACAATCTGGAAATGATATTATTCATGGTGATGCAGGAGGAGATAGATTATTTGGCAGTTCGGGTAATGATAACCTTATAGGTGGTGCAGGTGATGATTTAATTAATGGTGGAGATGATTTCGATACAGCGTATTATTCAATGGATTACAGCCAATACAATATTACTGCTATTTCTACAGGTCTTACTGTTGAAGCACTTGTTGGGGATGAAGGAACCGATACGATTGATGACAGCGTCGAAAAACTGGTCTTTGCCAATGGCGAATATGAGAATGGCGTCTTCACGCAGTATAATCTTGCGCCTGTCGCAGAAGATGATGAGTTTACGCTTGATCAAGATACAAACATTATTGCCAATTTATTAGAGGATAATGGTAATGGTGAGGACAGTGATCCAGACGGTGATACGCTGAGTGTTGTGGCTGGTACATATGCAACGGCAAATGGTACGGTTCTGATTGCTTCAAATGGTGATTTTATGTACACGCCGGATGCTGGTTTCTACGGCACAGATAGCTTTGATTATACTCTGGAAGACGGGCAGGGGCATTCTGATATCGGAACAGCAAGCTTTACTGTGGTTCAGTATATTCCACCGAATGAGAAGCCTGTCTTGGGTAAGGATAGCGCCTCGGTGGATGAGGATTCCTCGGTAACGATTAATGTACTGGCGAATGATTATGATCCAAATGGTGATACATTGACGGTGGTATCTGTATCTAATCTGGTGAATGGTTCTGCTGTGATTAATCCGGATAACACAATTACCTATACGCCTGATCCTGATTTCTTTGGTGCTGAGAGTTTCCTATATGTGGTTTCTGACGGGAATGGTGGTTTTCAGACGCAGCGCATCAATGTCACGATTAATGAAGTGGCAGATGAGGTTGAGCCAAATGTTGGTCCTGTGCTTGAAAAAGACAATGCGACCATGGATGAAGATACATCTGTGACGCTGAATGTTCTTGCCAATGATTATGATCCAAATGGTGATACTTTGACGGTTATTTCAGTGGGTAGCCTAGCGCATGGTACGGCCGTTATTAATGGGGATAGTACAATCACTTATACGCCGGATGAAAACTTTCATGGTGAAGAAAGCTTTGTTTATACAGTTTCCGATGGGAATGGTGGTTATGCCACGCAGCGCATTAATATCATTGTGAATGATGTTACCGATCCCGAGCCAAGTAATGCCGCGCCGGATTTGGGTAAGGATAACTTTACGATGGGTGATAATGAGTCAAAAACACTTAACGTACAGGCTAATGATGTTGATCCTGATGGTGATATCATGACAGTGATTTCGGTTGCTGATGTTACACATGGAACAGTCATTATTAATGCGAATAATACACTAACATACACTCCTGATACGGATTATGTAGGCTCAGAGAGTTTCATATATACCGTGTCGGACGGCAATGGTGGTTTTGCCACACAGCGCGTTAATGTGACAATCAATGATACGGATGACATTTATACATTTGACAATAGTGATTTCGTAACACCTGAGACAATCTCGGCATTTGAAAGCGGTGATGCGCTGGATATATCTGATATCTTGAGTGGTTATGATCCGCTAAGCGATGCTATTACAGATTTCGTCCAGATAATAGATAATGGCTCAGATACAATTATTTCAGTTGATGCCGATGGCGGTGCGGATAATTTTGTCCAGATCGCGACATTGATTGATGTTGTTGGTTTGACAGATGAAAGCGCGCTGGAAACAAGCGGCACGCTTATCACGGTTTAATTTCTATTTCCTTTTACGCATGAAGGGGTTGCAGGCTAGGTTTTTATACTAGCCTGCTTTTTTTTATCCGGTATTTTAGGCTTGTTTTTGCTTTTTCCAAAACGCCCATGGTGGAATCGTATTTTTGGATCAATTCTTTGAGCTCTTCCGGTTCTCCGGCCTTGCTGTAACTGGTTAGGCCTTCTGTATAAATATTATCACAAAATGCACTTATTGCTGGCTGGTTTTCTTTTAAGTGCAGAGCCGTGTTGATAAAAAGGCGCGCCTTTTTAAAGTGGTCAGTTTTTCCTGTATATAAATTATTCTCATGGATAAGTTGCAGGCCGAGATCATTATTGATGTGAATGCCTTGGCTTTGTGATAATGCAAAAAACTTGATGTAGTGGTCGCTGATATAGATAGAATCTGCAACAGGTAGGGGGAATATCTTATCCGTCAGGGGTTTGCGAAAGCTTAGACCGGAGGTTGCAGGGGCATAATAATCCAGCTTGCCGTCTTTCATCATCTTTCGTTTATCCAGAACTTCCACATCAAGTTTACTTATGTTGTCATTCTCACGGTTTTTATTCTTAAGTTCCTTTTCCGAGATATGTTTGAGGTTATGAAATATCCAGTCGGCATCAGGGTTTTTCTCAAAAAGTCCTTCAATGATTTCTATTTTCTCGGGATGGAAGAGGTCATCTGCATCCAATAAGAAGATTATATCACCAGAGGTTTCATTGATGCCTGTATTGAAGGCGGCGGCTTGTCCAGAATTTGGCTGGAATATAGGTATGATTTTATCGCCGTAGCTTTCCAATACTTCTTTGGAATTATCCGTGGAGCCGTCATCAACAACTATAAGCTCATCAACTTTTCGGCTTTGGTTGAGCACGCTTTCAATTGCGTAAGGCAGGTAATGCGCGTAATTATAATTCGGTATGATCACCGATGTTTTCATGTTGTGAACTCTTCTTTGTTACGGGAGATTTTGTATATGACGTAAAAATAATATATAAGGTCAATTGAATATCTTTTTCCTAATCTTAGTGGCTCGCTGCATAAGCGGTGAATCCATTCCATTTTCAGTTTTCTGATCCATGCGGGGGCGCGTTTTTTATGGCCGGAATAGAAATTTGCCCAGCCGCCACCGCAAATGATCAGGCTGTGATGGTTAAGCTTTGACAGTTTGCCGGATAAGACTTCCTGACGCGGCATCCCCATACACAGCACAAGAATATCAGGTTGCACTTTGTTATATTCATTCAGATAAAAATTATCATCATGAAAACCATGCTGGAAGGGGGCTAGGTTATTGTAACCTTCTGCGCTTAAGCGTTCTCGCAGTTTTTCCAAGGCGTCATCGGATGATCCCCACACGGCAATTTTCTTGTCCTTATTTTTCGATAGAATTTCGGGAATTAAATCTGTGCCATTCAGATTTTGTGTTTCTTTGAACTTTAGAAGTTTAAAGCCAAGTTCCAGCCCGATGCCATCACGTAAAAGATAATCGCTAGATAGTAATTCTTTGCGGAAAGTTATATTGCGCACAGCCATATTTACCCCATGCGCGTTCAGGAATAAAATGCGTTTGGTCTTGTCTGGGGTATAGGCTTGCTCTGCGCTCCAGTTCAGGGAATTCTGCTCTGTTTTTTTGAGCGCTTTGTGGAGATCTGCGTATAGTTCAGCCAATTTTGTTCTCCTGAATTTGGCGTTCTCTATAGATTTAAGTCCTTGATTATTTTCCACGAGATGTCATAGTTTTTTCGCGGAAAACATTGGGCTAACTTTACCAGAGTTTATGGATAAGAACAGCGCTAATATTTAAGGAAACGGTCAATGGAGAAGAATAAATATGTCCTGATTTCACCATGTAAGGATGAAGGGGCGTATATTGAAAAGACGTTGCAATCGATTTTGAATCAGACGACCAAGCCTGTGCAATGGGTTATTGTTGATGATGGTTCAAGCGATAATAGTGTCGAGATTATCAATCAATATAAAGAGCAAATGCCTTTTATCAAAATTGTGACCCGTCCCAAGGGCGAGCGCAAGGTTGGCGCGGGTGTTATTCATGCCTTTAATGAGGGGCTGAAACATGTGGATGCTCCTGAGTATGATTTCTTGTGCAAATTTGATGTTGATCTGGATTTAAGGCCGCGCTATTTCGAGATTTTGATGCAGCGTATGCATGAAGACCCAAGGCTCGGCACATGCAGCGGTAAGGCCTATTATATTCATCCAGAAACAGGAGAGCGCAAGAGCGAGCTTTGCGGGGATGAGGCCTCGGTCGGGATGACTAAATTTTACCGCCGTGAATGTTTCGAGCAAATTGGCGGGTTTGTCGCCGAGGGGGGTTGGGATGGCTATGATTGCCATCGTGCACGCTGGTTTGGCTGGCGCGCGCTGAGCTGGGATGAGCCGGAAGATTTACAATTTATCCATTTACGTCCAATGGGTTCTAGTCAGAAAAGCATTTATCGTGGGCGCATTCGTCATGGCAAAGGGCAGTTCCATATTGGAACACATCCTTTATTCTTTCTGGCCAGTTCAGTATATCGTTCCCTAAAGCAAAGACCTTATATTACGGGGACGGTTTTCTCGATCTATGGGTATATCAAGGCATGGCTTCAAGGGGAAAAACGCTTTGGTGATAAGGATATGGTCAAGTTTATTCAATCCTATCAGTTAAAGGCCTTGAAAGAGGGAAAAGGGTCTGCCGCAGAATGGGCCTTTCAGCAACGCGCCAAGGCCTTGGGGATTGAGGCATGAGCAAGAAAGTTGGAATATTCCTCAATCAATGCCTGCCTTTAAGTGAAATTTTTGTCTATCATCAAGCCTCGTCGCTTAGCGAATTTACGCCAGAATTTATTGCGTGCCGTCATGTGAATAGTCCGATTAAACATGATATTCCGACCACTTGTA
>DCKO01000030.1 GCA_002320665.1 Micavibrio sp. UBA1672 | reverse complement strand
GACCTTTATCACGAAATGATTGAATCAGGCGTTATCACACCCGGGTCACATGAAGATTCGAAAGTGGCGCTTGTTTACGGTCAGATGAATGAGCCTCCTGGTGCTCGTGCCCGCGTGGCGCTTTCTGCTCTTACAATGGCTGAATATTTCCGTGATGAAGAAGGTCAGGACGTGCTGTTCTTCCTCGATAACATCTTCCGTTTCACACAGGCCGGCGCAGAGGTGTCTGCGCTTCTTGGTCGTATTCCATCTGCTGTGGGTTACCAGCCAACACTATCAACTGAAATGGGCGCGATGCAGGAACGTATTACGTCAACAAATAAAGGATCTATTACATCGGTTCAGGCGGTTTACGTGCCTGCTGACGACTTGACAGACCCTGCGCCTGCAACGACTTTCTCTCACCTCGATGCAACAACAGTGCTCTCTCGCCAGATTGCAGAACAAGGCATTTATCCAGCTGTGGACCCTCTGGACTCCACATCCCGTATCCTTGATCCTCGTGTCATTGGTGAAGAGCATTACAAAGTGGCTGCCGATGTTCAGCAAACTTTGCAGAGCTATAAGAATCTGCAAGATATTATCGCGATTTTGGGTATGGACGAACTTTCCGAAGAAGATAAGCTTATTGTGGCCCGTGCCCGTAAGATCCAGCGCTTCTTGTCACAACCATTCCACGTGGCCGAGGTCTTTACAGGCTCACCTGGTGTGTTTGTTTCTCTGGAAGATACGATCAAGGGCTTCAAAGCAATTGTTGCTGGTGAATATGACCATTTACCTGAAAGTGCCTTCTACATGACAGGTACAATCGAGCAAGTTGTTGAAAAAGCAAAAGAAATGGCAAAAGAGGCTGCATAACCCATGTCACAGACCATACGGCGTAGCAGAGATGTTGAGGTGACCTATTCCGTACAGGAATATGTTGCGAAGCTGCGCCGTTTGGCTGATGCTCTGGAAAAGGGTGAAAAGTTCGAAATTCAAATCGACGGGGAGCGTATTTATGTTCCCGTACGCGCGGAATTCAGCATTGAACACGAGCGTGGTGATGATGAAGAGGAAATCGAATTCCAGATCAAATGGAAGCCGGAATAATTTAAGGTAAAGGATTATAAAAATGGCAGAAGGCATTCAATTCGAACTTGTTTCTCCGGCAGAAAAGCTGGTTTCAGAAAAATGCCACATGGTTGTTGTGCCTGGTGATGAAGGTATGATTGGTGTCTTGCCAGGACATAGCGCGCTTGTATCATCTCTGAAAGCTGGCGTGGTAAAAATGTATAAAAGTGAAAATGATAATGAACCAAAGCGTATTTTTATCGCTGGCGGGTTTGCCGACATTAATCCCGAACTTTGCACGGTTTTGGCAGAAGAAGCTATCAATGTTGAAAAGCTTGATAAAGCTGAACTAGAAAAGACACTTTCTATTCTAAAAGAAGATGTTGATCTCGCCAAAGAAGAAGCAGATAAAAAGCGTGTTCAGCAAAAAATTGAACTGGTTAAAGCCAAAATTAAGGCCGCCGCTTAAATACATTTTGTTTTCTTTACATAATTTTTGTTTTTTGGTGAAATATATATAAACCATAAAAATAAGGGTGATTATGTCAGGGAATATTCTAAATAAAAATAGTACATCTTACCTTCCCTCTTGTCTTAACGGCATGTGGTTTTATGCCAAATGATAAGGATTACGGCTATTATGCAGGACCGATTGAACAAGATAATACGACATCAGACTATTCAATTGATTTTAATGGAGAGTGTTTACCTAAGGAATCAGAAAAGAAAGCTTCAATATTAGCCAATAGAGAAATCCGTGCCAGAGATATAACAGGCGACGATTTTATCACGGAAGGTCTCGAAAAAGGTCTTTTTGAACGTACGGCATCAGCTCTAGAAGAGCGAACCAAATTTTATAAAAGGCTTTTGGATTGTAATAGTGGGATGAAAAATTTCATGAGCTTGCTGAAAGCCTTGAATTTAGATCTGAATGCCATAAACCAATCTATAAAAGAACAGGTGGAAGAAAATTATGAGCGGCTGATTAGTTCTACGGTTGATGGAGATTTGGCTGCTGCTTTTGGTATAGATGGAATCTATCCGACATCCACAAGGCCGGAAGAAATTTTAAAAGAAATTATAAAACAGGCCTTAGAAAAAGAAATTATAAACAAGGGACCTCAATTTGAAGGCAGCGATCCTAGTCATAGCATCCCTGACTATACGCAAGTCTAGTTTTAATCTTTCTCAACTATTTCAATATGGGTTGGGGTCACACTTGGACCCCATTTTTCCGAATGTAGGTCAATATTAGTCTCATCTTGAGATGCTAACATGTTTTCCAGATCATCGATTGTATTAGCGACAGAAAAGAGCTTTGTGCATTTAGGGGTGATAAAATGCTCTTTTTGAGCTGTATCAATCCATTTTAACAAGGAATTAAACTGCCCCTTATCATTTAAAAGCCCCATAGGACGGTCATGTTTGCCAAGTTGTTTGAGACCAAGCGCTGTGGCCAGAAGGTAAGAGTTTTTAACATCAGCTGTTTCAATAATCAGGTTTTCATTTTCCTGCGCCAGTATTTCATTCTCAAAATGCGGATATGAAACTTCCTTTTTAACCAAAAGAGAAGGTTTAGGCCATGCCTCAAGCTTGTGAAAGATATCTTCCACAGTATTGGCAACAAGGCAGTAATTCTGCTTCATATCCGGCAAGGTCTTAAGGTAGGCTAGGAAGTCATTCCAATACCCGTCTGTATTAACAAAAATAATAGGTTTCGTATGCAAGCTTAAATCAGCCCAATATAAAACCTCTAAGGCTTCATCAATAGTTCCAAAGCCGCCGGGCAGAGCAATAATAGCCTCGGCCCTTTGGAACATCAGGTATTTTCGCTCCCATAAATCCGGCACAAGGATAGTTTCATCAAGCTTCGGATGAATGCGCTCACTATCTTTGAGGCTCTTTGGAATAATCCCTGTAACATGCGCCCCGTATTCGAGACTGTAATTGGCAACTATCCCCATCAGCCCTGCATCCATGCCACCATAAACAAGCTCTCTTTTGCTCTGACCAATAAGCTTTCCTGTTTCACGGGCGGTTTCTTTAAAAATATCACGGCACAGACCAGATGATCCGAGGTAGACAGTAACTGAATTTATACGTTGCATGGGATTTTAACTTTGAGATAAGACGTTAGCGATTATGGTTTTGATTCCATTCTTTCGCAATATGAAGGAAATTAAGCATCAGGTCTAGCCCTTGTGGTGTTAGAACAGATTCCGGATGGAATTGCAGGCCATAAACCGGATGCTCTTTGTGATGCATAGCCATGATATCACCATTAGTGGATTTTGCGCTAACGCATAGCTCTGAAGTTTCAAGCAGTTCAGTAACTAGAGAGTGATAACGGCCAGCCGTAATAGGCGCATCTATATTTTCAAAAATACCGGAAGGTTCATGCTCGATAGGTTCGGCTTTGCCATGCATAGGCTTTTCGCTCCTGATGGTTTTCCCGCCATAAGCCTCGCCAATGGCCTGATGCCCCAGACATATACCCAGTATAGGAATCTGAGCGCCGCAGAGCTTTATAAGGTCAATACAAATACCCGCATTAGCAGGCGTCGAAGGGCCGGGGGAAAGGATGATAGCTTCTGGGCCCTTATCCAAAACCTGCGGTACTGTAATGGCATCATTGCGCATGACTTCGGTTTCATAGCCAAGCCGTCTCACATACCCCGCCAGCGTATAAACAAAGGAATCGTAATTATCAATGATCAGGATCATATAGCCCAAGTCGCCTTAACAAAACATTCCGGCATTCTTAAGGGATGAGGTAAATAAATCAAGATGCTTTAGGCTATTGATTTGTGAGCTTTAAGTATATGTTCTTGTCTCACAGGATCAAAAGACTTTAAAATCCCCTCAGCCTTATCAAGGGTTTCCTGATATTCCTGCGCAGGATTTGAATCCACGACCACGCCGCCACCCACTTGCAGGCTAACCCCGTCAGCATCATAAACCAGCGTACGAATCAGGATATTGCTATCCAGCGTGCCGTCAAAGCCAATATAGCCAACAGAACCGCAATAAGGGCCGCGGCGATCGGTTTCCAGTTCCTCGATAATTTCCATCGCGCGGATTTTGGGGGCGCCTGTGACTGATCCACCGGGGAAGCAGGCTTTGAGCAAATCAATAGCGTCCTGATTTTGATCAAGCTTGCTCCTTATATAAGAGACAAGATGATGGACATTGGAAAAGGTCTCCAGCTTGCATAAATCACTCACTTCAATGCTCTCAGGCGTGCAAACTTTGGAGAGGTCATTGCGAAGCAAATCAACAATCATTGTATTTTCGGCGCGGTCTTTCTCGCTTTGTTCCAAATCTTGCTGGAAAGCGCGGTCTTGGGATGTATCAGCAACATGCGGGCGCGTGCCCTTGATGGGACAGGTTTCGACCTGCCCGTCCTTGGCTGTGATAAATCGCTCCGGCGAAACGGATGATATTTTTACCTCGCCTAAATTCATATAACAGCCAAAAGGCGCAGGATTCAAATCGCGCATATGGATATAATGGACAAAAGGCTCAAAATCTCTTGGTAATTTCATATCAAAGCGCTGTGACAAATTCGCCTGAAAAATCTCGCCTGCCTTGATATAGTCGATAATCTTTTGAACCTGATCCTCATAGCCTTTTTCGGTGAAATTCGAAATCCAGTTTGTTTCAGGGGATTCGAAAGCCGGAATATCGTAGTTCTGCGTCACCAGATTTTTAAAATGCCCATGCTTGGCTTCGGCCTCGCCTTGATTTCGCGCATGGGTAAATATCCAGCTTTTCTTGAGTAAATGGTCACACGCCAAAACCTGATCATAAATACCAACCGCTAGGTCGGGGATATGAGGTCTGTTCTTGGTTGAAGAGGCGAGTTTTTCTATATAGCGCCCCAAATCATAGCCAAATAGTCCCGCGAGCCCGCCTTGGAAGGGGGGTAAATTCGGCAAGCGCTCGGTTTCTTCAACCCAAGCCCCCAGCCGCTCACGGATCAGGGTAAAAGGATCATCACAATCGAAACTAAGGCGTTGCTCCCAGTTTGTAACATCGGCCTTACCATCCTTGACCTCAATCGTCTCGACAGGCTCGCCCATAACAAAGGAATAGCGGCTATTAGCGTGGTTCGGATCAGAACTATCCAGCAACAAACTATAGGGCAAGTGCTTTAACCCCGCAAAAGCTTGAACCGGATCAATATACTCGATTTCTTCTACATAAGGTTTGCTCACAGGCTACGCCCCTTATCAATATATTTTTTCAAGATTGCCCTTAGTATAGAAACTGATCGAGGTAAAAGCCAAACTTAAAAGTTATTTTTGTCCACATTAGCGGATAATAAGATTGAATATCTTATGAAAATATGTTTTTACTCGCTAATAAATTAATAGTTGAATTTTAGAGGAAAAGTAAATTATGCAACATGTTGCCAAATATCTCGTTCTTGTATTTTTGTCTGTGACACTAAGCGCTTGCGCCGGAGCTTCTCGCCCTGAATTAATGTCGATTGCTCCCGATGAAAATAATAGCATCCAAATCAGCAAAAAATACCATAATGCAGTTTCAATAGAGGATGTTACAGGTGGTAAAGAAACAAATGCTCTTT
>DCKO01000105.1:702-7241 GCA_002320665.1 Micavibrio sp. UBA1672 | reverse complement strand
CCCCTGCCATAAATTTCATATGCGGCAATTTCACCGCGTAATAACTCTCTTGCGGGGTAATTGTAAGCTCACCTTCATAGCTCAGGCTCATGGCATCGCCATAAACGGCCATGACATCTTTTTGATAATCTAGCAAATCTTGAAAAACTTTTTTCAAGGCCTGAATATCGGCTTCATTAGCCTGTGCCGGATAGGTGAATGTGAAAATACATAAGGAAAACAAGGAGAAAGCAAGTCTTAGATGTCTCATATGGCGCTCTTTTCAAAATTAATATTAAGTCATAAAACAGGATATTTCGGTAATTCCTGAAATAATAACGCGGATACTAAACAAAAAATCTTGCTGAGTCTAAGGATAAACGGCATTAATGTGTCTGAATTAAATTTTAACCACAAAGTGATCAGGTTTATGCTGGAGTCAAAAGATACACAATTTTCATTATCGCCCGAGGGCAAAATTCTATGGCAGCAAAAAATAGGCAGCCCCCTTCCTGGTGAGGCCGTCGCATCTTTGAAAAAAGGAGCGCACGTTTTACAGCCCGAATTGGAAATCATTGAAAATGATTTAACAAAGGACGCCGATAGTCAGAAACTGGCAAACCGCCTTAAGCACTGGCTGAATGATCATATAAAATCTATTCTGGAGCCTCTGGTTTTGCTCGGCATCGAAGCAGGACAAGGCAAAGATGATCCGGTATCTCTGATTGTCAAAAAAGTTTACGATCATTGCGGCATATTACCGCGCGCTGATCTGGAAGATGAAATTGCCAAGCTGGACAATGATATGCGTGTGGCTTTACGCGCGAAGAAAATCCGCCTTGGGCCGCTTCTGGCTTTTATGCCTGACCTGAATAAGCCCGCCGCAGTAAAGCTAAAAGCCATGCTGTGGTCGATTGATCACGATAAGGCCCTGCCTGCGGATGTTCCTGCCGATGGGATTGTGTCTGTCAGGCTGGAGCAGGAAAACCCTGACCGTGCTTATTATCAGGTGATCGGATATCCGGTCTATGGCGGGCGCGCAGTACGTATTGATATGCTGGATCGCGTAGTTAGCAGTATTTACGATAATGCAGAAAAAGGACGCTTTAGGGCGCGTCACGAAATGGCAGAGTGGTTAGGCTCGACGATTGAAGACTTGTATAAAGTGCTAGAAGATCTTGGGCATAAGAAAATCTCCGATCCGGCTGAGACTAAAGAGGAAGCAAAGGAAGATAAGTCCGAAGAGAAAATCGGGCAAACCGAGCCTTCTGCTGCGGATGCTACTGAGAAAGAAAAGCCAGCCGAAGCGGATGAAGTTGAAGCAAAAGATAAGCCGCAAATCAAACCTGAACTGGCAGAATTTGCACTAAAACGTGGCAAGGCCTATAAAAAATCTTCGCAAGGGAAGGGCGGCTTCAAACATAAAAAGAAACCCGATCAGCAAAATCATGCGAATAAGGGTAAGAAAGGTACAAAACATAACAAGGATAAGAAAAAACAACAGGATAGAGGCCCAAGAGTTATCTCGTTCGAAGCAGAGCGCAAGGAAGAGGATTCCCCATTTGCAATTCTACAAAATCTGGAGATCAAGAATAAAAAATAAAGGGATTGCAATATTTGCTCTTCTTTTTCTGGTGTTGTGCTTTTCTGCGCCGAATGCCAAGGCCGCCAAAATATCCGGTGAGTATTTATACGAAGTTTGCTCGGTGGATATGTATGGAAAAGAAAAAATAAAGGGCGGCACAATTGTATGCCAGTCTTATATCTCCGGTATTATCGATTATTATAAATTCCTTGATGCCATGAAGCTCAATGCAGACATGCCCGATAATATGAAGTTCTGCCTGTCCGAAGAGGTTAGCTTGAACGAAATTCACAAGCAAGTTTTAGCCTTTATGAAAAAGTATAATAAGTTGCACCGTAAATTTGTTGCCGCGCCTGCTGTTCTTATGGCTTTATCTGCAGCCTATCCTTGTGCTACAAAATAAGTACAAAATTTCATTTTTTATGTGGGCCAATGACAACAAAGAAAAAACAGGTAATCAGATTAGAGCGTGACGGGGTCGACAGGATTATCCCCAAGGACTTTTCCGATATTCTGGTGCATCGTTTTTTGCCTGTCATCAGCATGACCTATATTGCGGCAATTCTTGGAATTGCGGCAAATAAAGGGAATTTGATCCATTATCTTTTCGAGGTTAAAACCGCCTATGTCATGAGTATGTTCATTGTGCTTTGGGTGTCAGGGCCAGGCATTATGTGGATTTTTATCCACGGCAGCCCCATGTTCCGTCATACGGCAGATCTCTGGTATAAAATTCTGGCAGGTATTATGACCCTGACGATTATGCTGAGCTTTATGCTCTTTCCCGAGATGCAGATTTACGGCCTGAGGATTTATTTCGCGATCTCCGTGCCGGTTTTTATCATTATGTATTACTTTTTTGTCAAAGGCGGCCTGCCGGCGATGGTTTCTTATCCGCTGAATACTCTGGGCGTTGCGGCCCTTTTATTCGGGGCATATCTGGCATCCTAGCTGCTTGCCGCCATATTCATCAGCCAGCCCAGAAATATGATTTGCGGTACAGTGATGAGCGGAATACACAGTGCCACTTTCCATGATCTGGTAAATTCACGCACAACAAGAATTTCCGTGTAATCAGTCGCCACACCAGACATCAGAAAGGCAAAACCATTACCGGGCGCTGCCGCAATTTTAGTCAGCTCTCCGGCAATTGGCGCCGAGCCTTCGGAGCAAATCTCTATGAAGGTTGCGGCTACAACCGTCAGGATCAGCCCGACCATTGTTGGCCCGAACCAGTCTTGGAAGAATTCCGTCGGAATAAAAACACGAATAGCCGCAGCGAGAATTGTTCCGAAAAGCAGCCATTTGATAATCATCTGACCTTCTTTCCAGCCCGTGGCCAGAACATCAATCATATTAGCTTTGGTAAAGGAAACCTTCGACCATAGTTTTTTGGTTTCATCTATGATTTTGAAATTCTCGTCATGCTCTGTCTTATTAGGATTTGTCGGCAATGCACCCGATAAGGTCATTTGCTGCAATATATACCCCGTAATCAGGGCAATAACCATTGAACCAATTATATAAAGAAATGTCCATTTCAGCCCGATCAAGCCAATCAGAATAAGGGTCAGGGAAAATGAATTCCACGGGCTTGCCACCAGAAAAGCCACAACTTGCGCGAGTGATACCCCGCGCTCATAGAGCTTACCGGCAATAATCAAAATACCATGATTGCATAGGTCAAGCACAACGCCGCCACCCACGGCGCGCAATAATCCGCCAAAACTGTCATCCCGTCCCATAAGCCCTGTAAAAAATTCACGCGGGATTTTTCCAATAACCCCGACCGCAACAATCCCCAGCGCGATCCCCCACCACATAGAGCCTAAAAGCTCTAATTCTGTCATCGCAAAATGATGCAGCATTTCTGGAGACGCTGTGAGGAGCGACAGCACATAATGCAGTGCAATCGTCCCGACAATAAAGATAGCCGAGCCATGATAAATCAGATCAAAACGCTTGGCGTTATCATCGTGGCAGGATGTTTCTTTCTTCGGAGGACAGCAGGAACTGCCGCTTTTTTTGTTGGTCATAATGTTAGAATCTATAACAGAATTAAGTTTCGCGCGACACTGTGAAATCGGCAAGGTCACTCAGTATATCTTTAATCTCGCAAGGTTGAACAGCCGCCAGAGAACTCTTGGCTTTGGCCGCGTAATCCCGTGCATAATCCATAGTCTTTTCAAGAGCTTTATGTTTGGTGATCAAATCCATAGCTGCCGTAAAGTCGTCGTCATTTTGATCTTTTTCTTCCAAAGTGCGTTTCCAAAAAGCCATTTCTTCTGCATTCGCATCTTGTAGCGCAAAGATTACAGGCGCGGTCATTTTACCTTCTTTAAAATCATCGCCGATAGCCTTGCCGAGCTTTTCCTGATTGGCACTATAATCCAGCGCGTCATCTATGATCTGGAAGGCTATACCAAGGTTTTTGCCGTAATCATACATCGCCTTAATCTGCTCATCCTGTGCACCAGCCAGAACAGGTGCAACTTCACAGGCCGCAGAGAAGAGGGCAGCCGTCTTGGATTCAATAACTTTTAAATAGTCATTAAATCCGGTTTCCAAATCGTTCGTTGTTGCAAGCTGTAATACTTCACCTTGTGCAATAATCGCCGAAGCCTCGGAAAGAATACGTAAGACCTCTAGCGAGCCACCTTCCACCATCATCTGGAAAGATTTGGAGAAAAGAAAATCCCCGACCAATACACTGGCTTGATTACCAAAAACCAGATTAGCTGCTTTTTGCCCGCGGCGCTCTTCGCTCTCATCCACGACATCATCATGCAAAAGGGTTGCCGTATGAATAAACTCGACCGCGGCGGCCAAATAATAAACCTTATCCATATCGGCGCCGAATAACTGCCCCGAAGCAAGAGTCATTAATGGGCGGATACGTTTTCCTCCAGCTGCTATCAAATATTGTGCAAGCTGTGGGATTAAAGCGACATCGGATTGCATATATTCAAGGATCAGAGCATTAACTGCGCGCATATCCGCATCGGCAAGAACAGATAGACGCTCCAAAGGAGAAGCGTCGGGCACTTTATCGGTCTGGTCTTGTCTCAAACTTTGCATAGGATTGACTTAAAACAGCTTTTCCCCTTTTGGGCAAGCCAAAATGAAGAAAAGGAAGCCTTTTCCTGACAAGATAACGAAAGAGACGTTTAATTGTTCAATTTACCGTAAGAGCGGCGGCTGATGTTTTTGGCATCTTTATCGTCGCGGTAATCACTCAAGGCGCGTCTGAGGGCATTGTTTTGTTCTGCTTTTCTGGCCTCTTTTTCTTCTGCTTCTTTTTCGGCCTCGCTTTTTTCATCTTCTGACATGTCAACGCGGCTTTTCATGCTTGAATCCTGTTTGGATGAATTCGAGATTTTCTCATAATTATCCCATATTTCACCAGTTTCTTTGTCATCCTCACTGGCGATCTCTTCCTCATCAACATACTCGCCCGTATCTTTATGACGATCACCTGTACGGGAAGGCACATTGGTGACTTCCCTTTCTTTTCTAACATTATCAGGCGTGGGAATAATACGGGACTTCATGCCCGAACCTCTATTGTGTCTTTTCAGGATTTCCGCTGGAATGTTAATCGCAGGCTCATTCGAGCTTTGTTCTTCTTGCTCGGCGCTATTATTTTGCGAACTGTTGTGAACAGGTCTTTGTTCTTGCACCGGAACTCGGTTTCTGGCTTTGTTTTCCTGTCCTGGAACTTGGCTGGTATCAAAAGATTTTCGTCCATCGGCATGGGCCTGAATATTGGCTCCGATGACAAAAAGAAATGAACATAAAACAAAAATTCTAATAAGCATATTTTTACCCGACTATCTCGTGCTATTATGGCGATAAAGCTACGCCATACTAGGGATATATATGAGTAAAATGCAAGGTTTATCACTGAAAATCATGAAATTATCGGATGAAAAACCGGAAACCATAAAGGGAATTATTAGCCGGATTGGAGCATATAAAGATTTAGGCTATTACGAGCGCAGTCTTGAGCGGCAGAATAAAGGCGAACTCGAAATCATAACAGCCATGAGCGACGATAATCTTTTAGGCTACTGCATTTACAACCGTCAGCCTAAATACGGCTATTTCAAATCTTTGGAAATCCCCGAAATTCAGGATTTAAATGTGCTGCCTCAATATAGAAAACAAGGCATAGGGGCTGCTGTTATCAGGTTTTGTGAAGAGCTAGGGCAGCTGGAAAATCACAAGGAAATCGGAATTGGTGTCGGGCTAGATCAATCTTTCGGCGCAGCGCAGCGCCTTTATGTGAAGATGGGGTATGTGCCAGATGGATATGGAATAAGCTATGACCGCAAGCAAATTGCCGCCGGAGAATTCCGCCCCATAGATGACTTATTATGCCTTATGATGACAAAAACACTGAAAGAATGATGCTTTTATGTCATTAAATCCTTCCATTTTTGAATGAAAATGTGCTAAACCCTTCCCGAAATATCGTTTTGTGTTAAGGCTATAACGGTTTAGTATTCTATTTTTAGATTTTTGGAGAGCATAAAAAATGACCAAATGGGTTTATAATTTTGGCAAAGATAAAAACGACGGGGATGCGACTATGCGCAACCTGCTGGGGGGTAAAGGCTGTAACCTGGCCGAGATGGCCTCTTTGGGGTTACCTGTACCGCCTGGCTTCACGATCAACACAGAAGTCTGCACGTACTTTTATGATCATGAAAAACAATATCCTGCCGAACTCGAATCTCAGGTCGAGGAAGCTCTAAAAATAATCGAAAAATCTATGGGTATGGAATTTGGTTCTAATGAAAACCCGCTCTTGGTTTCTGTACGTTCAGGAGCACGCGTTTCTATGCCGGGTATGATGGATACAGTCCTTAACCTTGGCCTTAATGATGAAACCGTCGAAGGTCTGGCCAAGCAAGCTGATGATGAGCGCTTTGCATGGGATTCGTACCGACGCTTTATCCAGATGTATGGTGAT
>DCKO01000105.1:0-391 GCA_002320665.1 Micavibrio sp. UBA1672 | reverse complement strand
CTTTATCCAGATGTATGGTGATGTTGTAATGGGGCTTGAGCACCATGACTTCGAAGATATTCTTGATACATATAAGCGCGATATTGGCATCACTGAAGATACAGATGTCACCGCGGAAGGCTGGAAGGAAATTGTAAAAGCTTACAAAGACCTCGTCCAAAGCGAATTGGGCAAGCCATTTCCAAGTGATCCAAAGGAGCAGCTTTGGGGTGCTATTGGCGCAGTGTTCGATTCATGGATGGTGCCGCGCGCTATTACATATCGTAAGATCAATGAAATTCCTGCGGATTGGGGTACGGCTGTGAACGTACAATCCATGGTCTTCGGGAATATGGGCAATGATTGTGCCACTGGCGTGGCCTTCACACGTGACCCGTCAACTGGCGAAAAT
>DCKO01000083.1 GCA_002320665.1 Micavibrio sp. UBA1672 | reverse complement strand
CTTCACTTACTTCGGTTGATGCAACTGCTTCGGTAATTTGTTCTGAAACTTCGGTGACAGTTTCTTGAATTGCTGCTGCTTCAGTGACTTCTTCCAATTGAGGTGCAGGTTCAGGCGTCGCATTTTCTGCGATTTCTGGCGCGGTTTCTTGTTGTGCATCTTCGCTGGCCTGAGGTTCAACATCAATTGGCGGCGTTGCATGCTCTTCGGGTGGTACTAAGGCTTCGGAAGCTTGTACAGGTGGTTGTTTGATTTTTTCTGCACGGGCATGATTTACGCCATTCAGTAAAGCAAATTGTAGCGTAAGAGCAAACAGGAATAACCGGAAATGTGTTTTTCTGAGCATTAGTGCAAGCCTTTAAAATTAGTGTTTTTCCTAACGCAGTAATAGCGGAGTATTCTATCAAGTCGAAATTTATTGTCACGAAGAAATCGTAATTTTTTTGCTGATTAGTGATCGGCAGCAATGGCTTCGCTTATGGAGTGCAATCCATGTTTTTCCAGCAATTCCGTTAGCCCCTTATTGATGTTTTGGGCAATAAGCGGCCCTTCATAGACCATACCTGTATAAAGTTGCACGAGGGATGCGCCTGCTTTTATTTTTTCATAGGCATCTGCTGCTGTTGATATTCCGCCAACACCTATAATCGGGAGCTTGCCCTTGGTTAGTTGGTAGAAGTTACGGATTACGGTAGTAGATTTATCTTTGACAGGTGTACCGCTCAGTCCTCCTTTTTCCTCTATAAAGCCTGCGGCGAGGTAGTCAGGGCGATCAAGTGTTGTATTCGTTAGGATTACGCCATCAATCTTACATGCGATTAAGGTTTCGGCGATTTCCTCTTGTTGTTTTTCGGTTAGGTCAGGTGCAAGTTTCACAAGTATAGGCGGCTGATGATCTTTTAGCTCGGCTCGCGTTTTGGTGAGTTGAGTTAAAAGTTCTGTTAGTGGTCCTTTTTCCTGTAGGTCTCTCAAGCCCGGTGTGTTGGGGGAGGAGATATTTACGGTCAGGTAATCTGCCAGATGGGCAAGCTCTTTGATCAGAGTGCAGTAATCGGATGCCGGGTCTTTTTGCTCCTTATTCATGCCGATATTCACGCCAACAAGTCCAAGGTCATTGCCGTGTTTTTTCCTGTAAGCCTCAAGTTGTTCCTTGAAGATTTTTAGGCCGCAATTGGGAAATCCCAAGCGGTTGATGATGGCTCCATTTTCAGGATCACGGAAGATACGGGGCTTCGGATTACCATTTTGCGGCAGGGGTGTAACAGTTCCAACTTCGGTAAATCCAAAGCCAAGTTTCAGGATAGGGGCGATGACTTCGGCGTTTTTATCAAAACCAGCAGACAGGCCGACTGGATTATCAAAGTCTAACCCCCAAAGTGTTTGTTTTAAGCCATTTGATGTATAGGCAGAGCAGGGACGTAAAACACCAGATTTTAAGGCGCGTAAGGTTAAGTGATGCGCATTTTCCGGATCGATTTTAAAAACAAGAGGTTTGGCGTATTTATATAAGTGCAGCATGGAAACAGGTTTAGCTGTTTTCTTTTGGCTCGTCTATATTGTTTTCATCATGAAGGTATATTTTAGCGGCTACGTAATAAGAAAATCCTGTGATAATAGTCAAGAGTGTTGCAATGCTCAGGAAAATAAGGCCAATTTCTAGGGCATAAGGTGCATAAGGGCCAATAATCAAAAAGCCAAGGCTTAACATTTGTGTGGCAGTTTTCCATTTTGCCAAAAAGGTTACGGGGACTTTGACGTCCTTGGGGCCAAGAAATTCTCTTAAACCCGAGATCAGAAATTCGCGGGCAAAAATGGCAATCGGTAGAAACAGCCAAAGTCCTGTGATACGGTCAAAGGCCACGAGCAAAATCAGCATGGTTGAGACAAAGATTTTATCCGAAATGGGATCAAGAAATGTTCCAAAAGGTGTGATTTGATCTAGCTTTCTGGCGACATAGCCATCATAGAAATCTGTGATGGCCGCGATGATATATACAAGCAAAGCCAGCCATGCGGCTAACGCGCCCCATTGGGCCTCAAGAAAAAACAAGATGATCAGAACGGGTAAAAGGATTAACCGCGAGATGGTCAAAATATTGGCAAGATTATTTTTGATACTTGGTGAAATCATGGTGTTATTCTACCTGAATAGGGGCAAATAAAAAGAGCCTTTTTAAAAGGCTCTCTTACATATCGAATCTTATATTGAAAATTACGCGTTTGCAGCAGCTTTGCTTTTATCTGTATTTGATGCATTCGGATCACGAAGTACATAGCCGCGTCCCCAGACGGTTTCGATATAATTTGTACCATCTGTAGCATCTTGCAATTTCTTACGAAGTTTACAGATAAACACGTCTATAATCTTGACTTCTGGCTCATCCATACCGCCGTAGAGATGATTCAGGAACATTTCCTTGGTCAGTGTGCTGCCCTTACGCAAAGCAAGAAGCTCAAGTATGCCGTATTCCTTGCCTGTCAGGTGGACTGGCTGGCTGCAAGCTTCAACAGTACGGGCATCAAGATTGATTTTAACATCGCCAACTTCGATAATGCTTTGAGCGTGGCCTTGAGAGCGACGCACGATGGCTTGAATTCGGGCGACAAGTTCACGTTTGTCAAATGGCTTGGTCAGGTAATCATCCGCTCCAAAGCCCAGACCTTTGATTTTGTTATCAAGCTCAGTCAAGCCTGAGAGAATCAAAATGGGCGTTTCTACTTTTGAAGCACGTAAAGCCTTTAGCACGTCATAGCCATCCATATCTGGTAGCATAAGATCAAGGATGATGATGTCATAGTCATAGAGCTTTCCGATCTCCAGACCATCTTCGCCTAAATCAGTCGTATCTACGACGTAGCCTTCGGATTTGAGCATTAACTCAATACTTTTAGCGGTTGAACTATCATCTTCTACAAGTAGGACGCGCATAAATAATATTCCTTGTTTTTTTGTGTTCGTTAAAGAGTTTAACTAGATTGCATAGAAAAGCATTCCCTTAACCCATATATTAACAAATATTAAAAAGGTTAACAAATTGTTTAAATTGTTTTTATGATTTATTTTTTATCAATAATTTTAGCGTCTGATTAAATTTCGGATTTTTTTAATATTATTTTCAAGAAAAACAACCATAAGTACAGCCATGATGTTTGAGATGGTAAAAGTGATGATGGCATAAGGTATTGTCCGCGCTTGACCGATTTCCGAGTAGAATATTAATACAATGGAACCACATAAAATGTGGCATAAGAAAAGTGGATAGGATACATCACCTAAAAATTCATCGATTTTATTTAAGAGGGTTTTTGATGAATCTCTTTTACTATTAGCAAGAATAATAATGGTTAAAGTATTAATAATCATGAACAGGTAAAGGCCTCCGTAAACTTGGCCTCCCATATGATCCCAATTCTCCATATTTCCTGAATTAGTCCAGAATATAAAAGATAGACCATATGAAAGTGGGTATAAAACTAATGTAAGGCGGGTAAGCCATTGGGGTATTTCTAATCTTTTGTATTTCAGGACATAAAAACACAGAATGAAACCAATACAGAAGCAAAAAGAGCTTCCTGAGATGCTGTAATAACGCATAATGAATGCCATTGCTGAATTGTTATCGGGGAGTGCTAAATACAGGAAACTGAGAAGGCTGATTGCAACCCAAGCCATTCCAAATTTTTTGTAGAGTACGAAAAAGGGGATGAAAGCCCATATGGTAATTTCTATGCCAAGCGACCATGTTGTGGGTACTATAGTGGATATGGCTCTGAAGCCATTCGGGTATGTTAAACTAACTAGAATAAAGTTGCTAAACCACTCAAATTTTGATGACGGAATAGTAAAGCGTTCATTGGCACTGACGGCTTCTTCTGGAAAGAAATAAGCAACACATAGTGATATCACGAAGACAAGAAAAAAAGCCGGATAAACTCTTATGAATCTATTGAGGTAGAATTTAGCTAATCCGCTTTCTTGTTTTGAATAATGAGTGGCATAAGATAATGTGATCAGGTATCCGCTTAGCGTAAAGAAAGCAAAGACAGCGTACATACCAAAATGCATATACTCCCAAGGCATAAGATGAGATATGCAAACCATCACAGCGAGATAATAGCGGAATAAGCCA
The DNA here is from genome assembly GCA_002320665.1 of Micavibrio sp. UBA1672. Classification (GTDB taxonomy): domain Bacteria; phylum Pseudomonadota; class Alphaproteobacteria; order Micavibrionales; family Micavibrionaceae; genus UBA1672. The sequence goes on along the minus strand of DCKO01000083.1, from coordinate 7,914 downwards.
AATAATCCGTATTGAAAGACGGTATTCGAGGTTTTATCATTTTTAGCAGTATTGGATTCTGGCATATTCGATTTTTTGTTTCGTACAGAAGTTTACACAATAAATATTTATAAAGCCTAATACCAGAAAATATTATATAGTCTAAGCCTATCTACTTTAATAACTTCAATAATTCGATTATGAAACGTCTAGCTGGTCAAATAGAAGATTTCGTTGATAAGCTTCCTAAACGGGAGGTCTATGGTAGTGTGACCAAAATTTTAGGCTTATTGGTTGAAATTGCTGGATTTGGTGATGATCTGGCAATTGGTGATCTGGTATTTCTAAGGCCTAAAAACGGACGAAATGTTCCTTGTGAAGTTGTTGGCTTTCGTGACGAGCAGGCTTTGTTGATGCCTTTTGGCACTCTTGAGGGGGTTGGGCTGGGATGTAAGGCTTTTATACAAGCTCGTGAGCCTTCTATCTTGCCTTCCGAGGCGTGGTTGGGGCGCGTGATAAACGGGATGGCGGAGCCTATTGATGGTAAGGGTAACTTATTTCATGGTCCGGTGGCTGTGCCGCTTCGTAATAAACCACCTCCGCCACATTCTAGGCAACGTATGGGGGCGCAGCTTGATTTGGGTGTCCGCGCGGTGAATACATTTTTGGCGACATGCCAAGGGCAACGCATGGGGATTTTCTCAGGGTCTGGTGTCGGTAAATCAGTGCTTTTATCCATGATGGCGCGATATACGAATGCAGATGTTTCTGTCATAGGTTTGATCGGGGAGCGTGGTCGTGAAGTTCAGGAATTCCTTGAGGATGATTTAGGCGCAGATGGATTGGCGCGTTCTGTGGTTGTGGTTGCTACTGGAGATGAGCCTGCTTTGATGCGACGCCAAGCCGCTTATACAACTCTGGCTTTGGCGGAGTATTTTAGGGATCAGGGTAAGAATGTTTTATGTTTGATGGATTCTCTGACGCGTTTTGCCATGGCGCAGCGTGAGATTGGCCTATCGGCTGGTGAGCCTCCAACATCAAAGGGCTATCCGCCAACAACTTTTGGAGAATTGGCGAGGTTGCTGGAGCGTGCTGGGCCAGGTGAACAGGGGGCTGGTAATATTACAGGATTATTTTCTGTTCTGGTTGAGGGAGATGATCATAACGAGCCTATATCCGATGCAGTGCGGGGTATTGTTGATGGACATATTGTTATGGAGCGTAAAATAGCTGATCGCGGCCGCTATCCGGCCATTAATATACTTAAATCGGTTTCAAGGGCTTTACCGGCTGTTTTGACAGATGAGCAGAATACTATTTTAAGGCAAACAAAGAAAATTGTTACGATTTATGAGGATATGGAAGAATTAATTCGTCTTGGTGCTTATCGTCACGGGAGTGATCCGGCTGTGGATGAAGCTATTTCGATTTATCCACAAATTGAAGAGTTTTTAGCACAAAATAAGGATGATAACACTAGTATCGAACAAAGCTTTATAAAATTGGCCCATACAATTGGTTATCCGTATGGCGCATTATAAGTGATGCCGTGGTTTAAGGTAATTCTGTATAAGCTATTGATTTTATTTTTTTAAATTGTTCTTGAGATATGCTTTCGGGTCTAAATGTATCTTCAATGATATCTTTTCCAGTTAGGTATCTGTAAAACAATACAGCATTTAGATATGAGCCAAATAATGAGGGGTGTGCTCCATTTTCTGCGTATAGACCAATATCTTGATGTCTTTCATGCGAGAACATCCAGTAACTGCCGATTGGTACATTTAGCATTTTATAGCCGTTAATCAGCTTCAAGCTTTGCTGGTATGTATGTTGAAACATAAAATCAGGGGAACGTGTTATTGCCGCTTGTCCTTTTTGATACCATGCACTTCCGGGTTGCATAATCCACGTCATGAACCAGACTGGTTTTGCTTTGGTGGTCTGAATAGCAAGGCTCCAGACGCGCACGGCTTCATATGTATTTTTCTGGATTCTGTTATTGACAGCCCAAGTGCCATGAGGTTGAAGGACGACAAAATCCCATTTTTGAGTGTATAATTTTTCTCTTAAAGCTTCGTCATTCCATATATCATCCAGATTGGCACCTTCTTTAGAAATAATATCGGTTTGTATTTGAAAGCCCGATTGAAGATTCGTACGCGAAATGTATTCCAGCATTTTAGGCATCTGGTTATATTGCGTATAGCCATTACCAATAAATAGCACTTTGACTGCTGGCAACTTGCTAGGCGGTGGGACTTGGGTTCTTTTATCCGGCATACAAGATGAAAGAACAAAAACTGCAAAAACTAAAATTAATATCCGGTTCATATACCGCGTTCACAAAACTAATTAAAAAAACTATTGTATACTATACTCAAACTATAAATTTACTTTTAACGAAGAAAAGTCAAGTACGGGATTGTAAATAATGGCAGATTTAGACTCTCTAATTCGTGTTCGTCGCCATGTTGTGGAGCAAAAGCAGAAGTTTCTGACCGAGCTGTATGATCAGGCGGATGCGCTGGAGGATCAAAAGCAGGCCATGATCAGGCAGATGGCAATTGAAAAGGCCAAGACACAAGAGCTTGGTGTGGAAATGTTGTCCTTTTTCGATCAATATGTCAGAGCCGTTAAAGAGCGCCTTTTGGATCTGGATGATGCCATGGATACTCTGGAAAAGCGTATAGATATGGCGCGTGAAGAAGTGCGTGAAGCTTTTGCAGATGTCAAGAAAGTCGAGATTATTCAAGAGCGTCGATTAGCCGAAGAAAAGGCCACGGAGGAAAAAAAGGAATCTGATGTTCTTGATGAAATCGGCATTGAGACAGTGCAAAGAGAAAATAATGACTAGAACTTATATGTTTTCTGAAAACGCTCCTTCCTGATCGGGGGAAATTTTAACCCAATTCTCGGGCGATGTCTGAAAGAGTAGGTAACCGGACATGTTGGTTTCCTCTAAGGCTGATTGGTAGCGCTGCGCCATATCGTTTTGGACGGCTTTTGAAAATGAATCATTTGTGCGCAGGATCAAATCAAGGTGTTCCTGATTGTTCCCAATTTTTTTATGAAGGGCATCTATCTGTACTGGCCCGATATTCGAGAGGCTTAGATCAATGACAAAGCGTGTATGATTTTTTTCATTGTCCTGATCTTGTGACTTATCGTGAGAATCCTGACGCACATGAAGGATGACTTTGTGGATCTCGTTGCCCCAGCTTAAGGGCAGGCTGCTTGTGCGCCAGTCTTGCCCCGCAGTATCAATGGAGGTATGAGAGAAACCTTCTTGCCTCAGGGCGTTCAGAAGTGAGTCTTTTCCGCTTTTCTTTAAGGCATTTGCTGCATTCGAGCCGAGCCAGCCTTGCAAGTCACCGGAACGTAGCGCGGCAACGAAGAACAGTGCAATGCTACCCATATTCTGGGGCGCGGTTGGAGTAAGTGTCATATTGGAAACGGCTTGGGCTGCATTTGGGGCTGTTTGTTGGAGCGTGGATATGAGTTCCTCGAAATTGCCCCAACGATCAGGCAGTAAGGGATTGCCTGTAATATTAAAGAGTAACGGTGCGATTGCGGGTAATTCGGTTCCGGTTTGCAGGGGCGTGAATTTAATCAGGCTTCCGGTCTGGATGTCCTTGATATCAATATTCAATACAAAATACTGAGAATGAGCATGAAGGCCGGAAAGGCTGATCACTGGAAGATGCCTGTCTGCACTTAGTCCCTCAACAAAGCCTACGATCTCACCGATTTGTGAGGATAAAAGCGAAGGTAATCCTGTATTTTCTCCTGTTGTGCTAAGGCTTGGCGTTGGAGATTTGATATCATTGATTGTAATGAGACTCGTGCTGTGTTGATGTGCCGTGGGGCGTTCTTCGGCTTCATGTGGTGATGTTGATATGAAGTTCGAGGCTTCACTTTTCAGCACATAAGCTGCGATGTTTTTGAAAGAAATCGTAAGAGGGTGTTCTGTTAGTGATAAGAGGCTGCTTTGTGCCAAGTTATCGCCTAATCCCGTTTCAAAGGCCAGATTCTGGTTTGTCGCGGTGTTGAAAAAAGAAAAAGGGATGTTTTCCAAGGGAAGCGCGCTGGAAAGACTTTGTAAATCGGGTAATGTGGATAGGGTGATGCTTTCCTGTAAGGGCAGGGTGGAAAGGCTTGTTTCCAGTATCTCTGTATACGAATTTGTAACGGATGAAATCTGGTTGCTGGATAATGGTGTTAATGTGGTTTGTGCGCCAATGGCATCCTCTATGGTTATGGTCGTAATTTGTGGTATAGAACCTATTTCTTGCAATACGGCTTGCGGGATGGTTTGCTGTAATTGATTTTGAGATGACAGGGTAATCACGGCATTTTGCGGCGGGTTGCCCTTGGCGAGATAAAGATCAACAATTTGCCCTTGTTTGTAGCTTGTATTAGTAACAAATTGTGCCGTGACTGTCCCTTGATCTGTTTTAAGGGTAACTTCACCATTTTTTTGAACCGCAGTGATTTTACCTTGTATTTTTTTTGTCTGTTGCAGATTTTGTAAATCCTGCGGCAGGTCCTGAATTTGCGCATTATATTTGGGGGCCGATACCTTTTGATCCGGTAGTTGGGTGGCCGTAGACGGTGTAAGATTTGGAAAACCTGAATCGCTCATATGGGCATTTTAACGATATATTTTAGGTGTGCCTATCTTTATGTTTTTTCTTTAGTTCGTTTGTTTAAATAAAAAATAAAACGCTTAACTTGTTATTTTTAAACAATTTTCTTTCAGTTCGTTTGTAACCCGTTTTTACACAAATATCTCTTCATATAGAACGTTATGTGAATCAATTCCTGATTGTTCAAGGGTATTATTGGGCTGTTGGCGGGGTTTATGCCGAGACAGCGCGGCGTTGTTCATTCTGTACGTTTTTCCAGACTTGCTTAGCGATCTTCTCAACGTCCATAGCCGCATCGGCATTTGGGGAGCGTACAAGGATCGGCATCTGGTTACGGATTGAATCTTTTACGCGTGAATCGACGCGGATCATACCAGCCAAAGGCGGGGAGAGACGCAGGAAGTTCTGGCAGGCTTTGAGGAGAGTCTTATAGGTTTTTTCACCTTCTTGTATTGAAGATGCCATATTCACCACAATATTGATGTTTTTTGATAGGCCTGCAGCATTGCCCAGCTTCACATAAGCGTAAGCGTCAGTCAGGGATGTGGGTTCATCCGTGGTGATGAGCATTGTAGAGCTGGCGGCAGCAGAAAGCATGCGCACAGTTCTATCGACACCTGCCCCTAAATCGGCGATGACGACATCATAGTCGCGGGCGACATCTATTATCTGGTCTCTTAGGTGAGAAAGGCGCTGGCTGGGTAGGGCAGATAGAGAGGCCTGACCGGAGCGGCCAGCAACAATGTCAAAATTTCCATCTTCATAATGTTGTACAACTTTATCCAGACCGAGGCGGCCTCTGATAACGTCGTTCAAATCACGTTTGGGCATCAAGCCGAGTTGAACATCGACATTGGCGAGGCCTAAGTCACCATCAAAAAGCAAAACGCGTTTGCCCATATTAGATAATGCGCTTGCAAGAGTGATTGAAAACCATGTTTTGCCAACACCGCCTTTTCCGCTGGCCACTGCAACAATATTAGCGCCACGCTTAAAAGCTGGAGGCGGGGTTTTAAGCTTTCCGGCATCTTTTGGTTGATCTGTCATTGTGCTGTGGTCCTTAAATGAACATATACTTTAAACATGGTTACTATCGCTGAGCCTTCCTGCTCATGATATCAGAAGCTTGCTCGTTGCGGTAGTCCGGTACGAGTAAACGGGCAAGAGTTCTTGGGGAAAGAGGGGCGAGGCCTTGCGCAACTTTGGGGGTATTGCTGACATCGCTAAAGGCCATATCACCCTGATGGGCGGCGGCTAGCAGGTTACCCATACGGCGTGCAATATCAATTCTTGTGGGTAGAATATGGGTCACACCTATGGATGAAAACATGCGCGCAGTCTCGGCCGCTTCTTCACTTTCGATGCCGGCAGGCATAACCAGAATCGCCTGTGCTTGCGCGGCTTCGATCATTTTAGCGGCGGCCTTAAGGTCTTCTGGATCAAAGGGGTTAATGCCTGCGCAATCTATAATAATCTGGTCGCGGTCTTGCATGAAAGCGCTACAGCTATGCATCAGGCTTTGAGGGTTGGATGACTTTTCCAAGGGGACGTCCAGTAACTTGGTGAAGGCCTGTAATTGTTCAATGCCACCGGCTCGAATAGTATCTGTGGATAACACTCCGACATTCAGGCCGTTCATGACACTGCGCGCCGCGATTTTTGCAACAGCCAGTGTTTTACCTGAGCCGGGCGGGCCAACCATCATCAGAGGTTTGCTGTGTGGGGTGATCGGAATTGGGGAGAAACTGTATAATTCCTCTAATGCGGCTGATAAGGCCTGAACTGGATTATCAAAGCCAAGAACTGAAACACATGAGAGTATGTTATCCATCACATCTTCGGGTACGGAATGGCGAATCATGATGTCGGTGACTTGCTCTGCAACGACGTCATCTTCTTGTTCCTGATCATATTGCAGCCAGTCATTCTTGCCAGCAGCCCCCTCGCGGTTTAGCTCAAAGGCGGGCTCTATTGCGGCGGTTACGCGCACATCACCGCTGCGCTCTTCGTTAGATGCAACTATTATTGCATCATCGCCAAGGGTATCGCGGATCATTTGCAAGGCTTCGGTCATATTCTTTGCGCGGAAGGTTTTAAGACGCATGGTTGGATGTGTTTCGAATCACTCAGTTATTATAGGTGAACTATAGGTTTTTACTAGGGGTAACGGTTTAAAAATAGCTGTATTTTGACTCTTAGGCAAGATATTGCTTTGACTAAACCTGTCCCATAGTCTTGATTCTTGCTTTGGGATGGATTTCATTTTGTGACATGATGACGGTTTGAGGGCGAAAGCGTTCTATAACCGAGCGCACATAGGGGCGTATCAGTGGAGATGTCAGCAAGACAGGGGAAATGCCTTGCCCCGCCAGATCATCATAATTATCGCGCACTGCCGAGATGAAGTCCTGTAAGTCACTTGGGGGCATGGCTAGTTGTTTTTCCTCGCCATCCCCGACAAGAGAATCAAAGAATGCCTGTTCCCATTCCGGCGAGAGGGTCAAAAGGTTAAGCGTGCCTGTTTCATCGGTATTCTCATTACAAAGCTGTCGGGCGAGGCGGCTGCGGACATGTTCATTGATGCGGGAGATGTTTTTGGTGTAGCTTGCTGCTTCGGCGACGCCTTCTAGGATGGTCGGGAGGTCGCGGATAGAAACGCGCTCGGAGAGCAGGCTTTGCAAGATGCGCTGAAGCCCGCCGACATTGATTTGTCCGGGGACAACATCAGCTACTAGCTTTTGATATTCTTTGGGGAGTTCATCCAGTAATTTTTGGGTTTCTGCGTAATTGAGCAGATCGGGCATATTGTCTTTGATCAACTCGGTGATATGGGTTGTGATTACGGTTGGGGCATCAACAACCGTATAGCCCTTGAAATGGGCTTCTTCTTTATAATCTTCTGCAATCCACATAGCAGGAAGGCCGAAGGTTGGTTCGGTTGTGCTCTCACCCGGGATAGCGATTGATCCACCCATAGGGTCCATACATAGCATCATATTAGGTCTGACATCACCATGACCTGCTTCTATTTCCTTGATGCGCACGACGTAATTATTGGCAGGGAGTTGCAGGTTATCCTGAATGCGCACGGCAGGCAGTACATAGCCCATATCTTCGGCAAGCTGGCGTCTTAGTCCTTTAATTTGATCAGTGAGCTTATTGCCGCCATCACCTTGTACAAGTGGTAGTAAGCCATAGCCAAGTTCAAGGCGGATAATATCCATGGCGAGGGCCTTGGATATTGGCTCTTCGGCGGGGGCCGGGCCGCCCGGTTCACCGGGGGCAG
>DCKO01000089.1:41657-49745 GCA_002320665.1 Micavibrio sp. UBA1672 | reverse complement strand
ATAAACAGCGGAACCCTTTTGATTACGATTCTTGGGGCGGTCCAGCCACCATGCATCATTGCGAATGCTGTAGGGCACTGACCATAAGGCCTGATCGAGTACAGTATGTCTGGTTTTTTGCGTGCGGTAAAAAGCCTGTGCCATGACGATGATCGGCAAGCTCCCTACACCAAGCAAGACTAGCCCTATCAGATCATGTGCCGGCTGCGCCATAACATCAATGCCGGCAACCGGATAGGCAATCCCCACAGCCAGAATAGTAATACGCAGCATGTTCATAATCAGGGCCGAGCACAGCGTGATAACCAACCCCAATAAGGCATGACGGATGCGAAATCGTGATATTGCTGCGCAAACACAAAAGAAAAACAGCAGCAATAATACTGAACGCGCGCCAGAACACGGTAAATCCACCATGACATCTTGTGCATTTATCAGGATGCGAACGCCATGACACTGCACGTTATCAAATGTGGTTTGCAAGAAAGAACACGCACCATTGGCCGAGAGGTTTTGGAGGCAATAGCCAATGGTGCGCTGGATGATGCGCTCTAGAGGTAGCGCAAAGAGGAAACAAATAGCCAGCCAGAGTGGTGAGACTGCCCTTTTGCGGTGTTGAAGACCGCAAAGGCTGGCTATGGCGAAGACATCAACCATCAATGTCAAAGCCCCTATTACATTTATGGCTGCGACCTGTCCGATCAATCTAACGAGCGCTGAGAGCGCTAGCAGGATGAAGGGCAAGTGCTTATCTATGGGGCACTGCGTAACTTTTTTGCTGCTCATGCTCCAGATAAACAGCCCCACACAAAGTGCAAAAACGACAAAGCCTTTGGAATCATAAGATGGATCTTGCCATGTGCCCACCAGCCATAAAACCGGATCAAAAGCCAGTATACATGCCGCTAGCCCCAAAATAATGTGGTGAAGATGAAAGTCTTTGTATGTTGTTTTTAAATATCTCATACCTCCTTTGTCACTTATTCATGTGCAGGACTTATGAGATGTTTTCTTAATTTTATATAATTCTGCGTGCAGATTTCGTGCAGAATAAAATGGCTTTTCGTGATATATGGCTTGAGCTTTTTAGCACAGATTTAGTTCAAAATTTTATTAGAACGACTTGGTCGAATCATAATTTCCGCTTATATTCAGGGCGGATTAAGTGATCAAATAATCCGTAATCCCAATTACGCATCGCCAAAACCAACGTCACCCCCTCCCGATTTTCAATCGGTAAAGTTGCTTCTTCGCGTGCTATATAGCTGAACTCTCTGGCCAATCGCAGTAATTTTCGTTGAAACTCCACTGCGCTTACCTTAGAAAGAGCCCCGTTCAAAACACGCAAACATCTATGCTCGCCTTGGAAACTGCTGTTAAAATATTCCTGCCCCACATGCTCACGAAAGAAGCATTCAAACGGGCCGTTTTCTATCCATGAAAAGTTAGGACTAATCAGGAGTTTAATTCTATTTTGCGGAAGCAATTGAATAACACCGATCTTATCCAGCTTGAGTAATTTTAAAACACATTCTTCCTCGCTAAGGGTGAAGTATTGCGTGATATCTTCTAGCGTCCAGTGGTTAAAGACACAAACCGTGACAAGTATTAATGAAATGTCCTGAATAATTTCTGATTCTTGGCTATGGGTCAGTTGTTCCACGCTTGCCTGCTCGGCATCCATTTTCCTTACCAGATCACTGATTTCCATGCCAAGCATGTGGCATATACTATCTAATCTCTGCAAAGAAAAATGCTGCTCCGAGAACATGCGTTTTACGCTTGCCTCTGATAATTCCAGCGTTTTTGCAACATCCGCATATGTCTTTCCTTCTGACTTAAGGCATCGTTTTAATGTTTGGAGCAATCGAGCTGTCTGCATCATAAATCTCATATAAGTATATCTATACGATACTATCGTAATATTATAATGCAACCATTGTCAATTAAGTATTTAATATTAATTCCTTACTATATGATCAAATGAGTTCAAATATATGAGGAGAAAAACTATGAATTTATTTACCCGTATTTCAGCCACACTCACAGGCAAACTGGATGATATGGTTGCCCATGTCGAAAATCATGATGCGGTTGTCGCGGTTGCATTAAAAGATACGCGCACCGCCGTAGCCAAAGCCAAAGTGCGTCTGGATCGTGTACGCAAGGATGGCGAAGCCATGCGCAATCGTTTGGAAGATGCAGAACGCACCGAGAAACTCTGGGAATATCGCGCCAAAGAAACAGCCAAGCAGGATGAGCAAAAAGCCCTGGCCTGCATTGCAAGGCGTAATCAATGCCGTGACCAGATCAAACAACTTCAAAGCGCTCTTACACGGCACGAAGAGCTGGAGACAAAAGTCGGTGAAAATGTGCAGCGCATGGAACAGCGCCTGCGTGACATTACACAACAACAAAACCTGATGCGATCACGGCAATCCACTGCGGATGCAATGCGGATTATCAGCAAAATCGAAGGCAGCACAGATAACGGGATTGAAGATACTTTTGACCGTTGGGAAATGCTGATCACTGAAACAGAGTATTCAACCGGACACACATCCGATACGGACTCGCTCGATATGTCTTTTGTGAAGGAAGAAAACACCATGCAGTTACAAGTCGAGCTCGCCGAGTTGCTAGATGATAAAAAGGGAGACTAGACATGACTATATCAAAGAAAAATTTTGAATCTGTCGAGTGGGGGGAAGCGCCCCCCTCTCACGAATCGAAGAACTCTAATACTATCACTGATCTTATGCAGAATGTGACAAGCGTCGCATCGCTGCTCAGGGTTTGCGGCGCCATGACCATGCTTGTTGCCATGTCGACCTATTTGCTGCAAGGGTGGTCAGAAGGCAATGATATCAGCCGTTATTATATGCTGCTCTCGCAAACCTTTCTCTTGGCCATAAGCGGATTTGGGCTGAGCTATCTTTTGAAAGAAAATAAGGGGGCCCGTATCTTTTTCGGATTGGGCCTGATTTCCATTACCGCCAATATGACCACTTTGGGCGCGCTGATCTTTTCTACCACACAATGGGGTAGCAGCCTTGCGCAATATCCCAGTTTTGCCCAGTGGGTTGCACCGGATTTTGACACCCTCATGATGGCCTTACTGGCCACGGTCGCAATCTGCATACCTGTTACATGGCTGGGCCATAAAGTGCTAGCACGTAGATCAGCACGCTTATTATCAGGATTGTTCCTGTTCACAAACCTGCTCTTGCTTTTACCCGTGCGCGAATCTCTTTTCGTTGGGATAATTGCACTAGTTTCTGTCATCCTGCCCATGGCTTTACTGAGCAAACGTATGTCACAGGATAATAGCTTGCGCACACCGGAAGGCTTATTTGCCATGGCTACGATATTTATTCCGGCCGGACTCATCATTTGCCGGAGCATTTGGCTCTATCCCGTGGATGAAATCCTACAAATCATACTGGGTGGTACGGCATTTATCGCTTTGCGTTTTTGTGCACAACAAACCGAAGAAGCATGCACGGCGCGCAACATTACACATTGGCTATCATTCGGTGCTGCTTTGGGCATGGCTATGCCTGCTGCGGAATTGGCGGATCGCTTTGTCACAGATGCCTTTGCTTTCAATGTCTTTGGCCTTGTGCTGGCTGGATTATTGCTTGATATCTCTACGCGTTGCCAGAAGCCATTTTCTCTGGTGCGTGTTGCCGCTATTGTGCTTGCCGTAAGTCATATTGGTCCGGTCATGCTAACGGATAATACGGCGAATGCTATTTTGTGTATTCTTGCCGGATTGGTAATCATCGCCATGGGACGCCAGCATGGCTTACGTTATGTGATGCTTATGGGCATGCTCACATTAGTGGCTGGTATAGGACGACAAATTCTGGAATTGGCCTCATGGATTGACTTTTCCAACTGGATCACCTTATCGGTCTTGGGCGGCATTATCATTATTGTAGCCTCCCTGATCGAGCGCCACGGCGCCATTATCAAAATGAAATGGGATCGCTTGGCGCAACCAGCACAACATAACCAGAAATAACTCATACCCTGCCCGTGCTTTATGTTCGGGCAGGTCGTATCCAGAGATTTGCCATCCACATAAACCAGAATTAACTCCGCCTTAGGGTTATAATACTAAAACTCCTGAAGTTTTAATTCAGAAATATTATTGTACTTTGTATTGGCTCGTCTTTAGAAGCAATGTAAGTTTTTTTTATGAGAGCATTTCATGCACTATCGATAGAAAAGACACTTGAAGAATTAAAAGCCAAGCGGAAAGATGGCTTATCTTCTTTGGACGCTTCTGCACGGCTAAAAACTCATGGCCCAAATATATTAACAGAAGAAGAAGCTCTGCATTGGTTTCATATTCTGTTTCGGCAATTTACCAATTTTCTGATTTTAATACTTCTTGTGGCGGCTATTTTGTCATGGTTTCTGGGTGATATAATAGATGCGTTTGCTATTTTAGCTATTGTTGTTCTAAACGGTGTGCTCGGCTTTGTGCAGGAATGGAAAGCCGAAACAGCTCTTAAGAACCTTAAGAAAATGCTCAAGCCTCATTGTCGTGTGATTCGTGATGGGCGTATGCAAGACATTGATGCATCCCTGCTTGTTCAAGGAGACATTGTATTGCTTGATAGCGGGGATTCCGTACCAGCAGATATGCGTCTGATTGACTCTGTAAACCTGAAGGCTGATGAATCGGCGCTGACCGGAGAATCAATCCCTGTTGACAAGAACACACAAGCAGTGCCCGAAGATGCTCACATTACCTCCCGAAATTGCATGGTGTGGATGGGTACGCATATTGTAAACGGGCGGGCGCAGGGCATTGTCACTGCCACGGGTATGAACACCGAGTTTGGGAGGATTGCCGATCTTACGGGAAAAATTCAGGAAACCGAAACACGTTTACAGCGGCAATTATCTGTATTGGCCAAGCAACTCACTTTGTTAGTGGCTATAGTCATAGCAGCTATTATACTTATAGGGTGGCTGGGTGGTCAACCTTTGCTCCAGATGCTGATGGCCGGCATTGCCCTCGCTGTATCTGCTATACCAGAAGGATTGCCTGCCGTTGTTACCATTACATTAGCGCTTGGTGTGCGCAGTATGGCAAGGCATAAGGCCTTATTGAGACACTTGCAAACAGCCGAGACGCTGGGGGCGACCTCAGTAATCTGTACTGATAAAACTGGAACATTGACCAAAAATGAAATGACCATACAGAAACTCTGGTTAGGTAGTGGAGAAGTCAGCATTAGCGGCGTCGGCTATGAGCCAGAAGGACAGTTTAGCCAAAATGGAAATACGATCAATCCGCCAGAAAATCCTGATCTGAGAGCGTTGTTAAATACGGGGGTAGTCTGCAACCATGCCCGCGTTACAAGAACAGAGACCGGATGGAGGGCGATTGGCTCTCCTACCGAAGCGGCTTTTGTTACAGCAGCCCAAAAAGCCGGTATTGAAGATGGACACGGGCAAATTTTTTGCGAGTTTTCTTTTAATTCATCGCGCAAGCGTATGTCTGTTATTGAAAAATGCCCCGATACGATGTGCGTGCATGTGAAAGGTGCCCCAGAGGTTTTGCTAGCTCGCGCGGATAAAATATTAATTGACGGAAAAGAGCAAAAACTTGATGAGGCAATGAAACAAAAAATCGAGCAAGCCTATCATGGCTTTGCGCAGGAAGGCTTGCGCACTTTGGCGCTGGCCCTTAAAAAACTACCACTTTCGGATGATATTAACGAAGACCATGCAGAAACCGGATTGGTGTTTTTAGGGGTGGCAGGCATAATTGATCCGCCAAGACCCGAGGCTAAAGAGTCGATAGAAAAAACTAAAAAGGCCGGCATTCGTGTCATTATGATTACAGGAGATTCTCCTGATACGGCGCTGGCTGTTGCGCAACAAATTGGCTTGGCTTCAGACAAAGCGATCACAGGCTCCGAGTTGGGGAAGATAAGTGATGAGGCATTACTTACATTGCTGGATGAAGATGTGATTTTTGCACGCACAGTGCCGGAAGACAAATACCGCATTGTTAAAATTCTGCAATCCAAAAACCAGCTTGTTGCCATGACTGGTGATGGTGTAAACGACGCACCTGCTTTGAAACAAGCAGATATAGGTATCGCCATGGGTATTCGCGGTACAGACGTGGCCAAAGGCGCCTCGGATCTGGTCCTTTCCGATGATAACTTTGCAACCATCGTTAATGCCATTGAAGAAGGCCGCAGGCAATATGCTAATATTCGTAAATTTGTACGCTACCTGACCTCTTCAAATGTTGGTGAGACAATTGCTGTGTTCATCAATATCTTGCTTGGTTGGCCTTTGATCCTGCTACCGATCCAGATTCTCTGGATTAATCTGGTAACAGATAGCGTTACGGCATTGTCTCTAAGTGTTGAAAAAGCAGAAAGCAATGTGATGGATGAACCGCCTCGTTCACTTGACCAACCAATTTTAGATAAAGACGGTTTTATCATGCTAGGCTTGTTTGGCGCTTATATTGGTCTTTCATCTCTTGCTCTCTTCGGACTTTATCTGGATACATCTTATGCCTTGGCAAATAGTGTATCCTTTACGGCGCTAGTTCTTCTCTCCAACATTCTGGTACTTAATTTCCGCAGCTTTGAGAGACCACTTCATAAAATTGGCTGGTTTTCAAATCCATGGCTGATTGCAGCGGTATTTTCTATGATTACTCTGCAAATTGCTGCTGTGTATTTACCGTTTCTGCAGAACATTCTAAACACTACGGCACTGGGACTAAATGAATGGCTTTTGATTATAGCTGTATCGGTTCCAATAATTTTGGTTAGTGAAGCTAATAAAATATACAAAGCTCAAATAGCAGTATAAAGCCAGACAATATAGGCACTATACAGACACAGAAAAAAAGCACCTTCAAATCGGTTAATTCTGTGGCCAGTGCGTGTGATGGGAATGAGAAGCACCATAATACCCAGCATTACCCATATATCAATATGAGCTATATGTTTTGGAAAGGGCAATGGTATGGCCATTGAAGTAATCCCCAGAATACCAAGCGTATTGAATAGGTTGCTGCCAAGGATATTACCCATAATGACATCACTGTTTTTGCGTGCAGCTGCTAAAATCACCATGGTCAATTCGGGCAAGGAAGACCCAACTGCAACAAGCGTTAAGCCAATTACAGATTCCGGAATACCCATGCGGGCAGCAATGGCTGTAGATCCCTCCACCAGAAACCAAGATCCAGCTGCCAAAGAACCAAGGCTTGCAATGGTTAAAATGATTATCTGAATCCAACCAAGATTTTGTGTGCCTACTTCTTTTTCAATTCCTGCCGGGAAAGGCTTTACTTTGTTTTTCCTTTTTTCCTGACGATAAGAATAGGCCATATATGAGACCATGAGTAAAACCATAGAAAGCCCTACCCAGCGTTCTATTGTTCCCCATAGAGATAAACCAGCCAGTGATGTGCATGCTGCCAGTACAATCCAAGCATCGCGGTGTATCTCAGGCTTTTTACAAATCATAGGTGTTGTTAGGGAAGCAATTCCAAGAATCAGTAGAACATTGGCAATATTGCTACCTACGACATTACCAAAAGCAATTGGTGTTGATCCTTTAAATGCTGCGCTAAGTGTTACAATTAATTCCGGCGTTGACGTACCAAAACCTATAACGACCATACTGACCAAAAGCGCTGATAACCCGAGCTTACCGGCAATCGAGATACTAGCTTTGAGTAAGACTTCGCCGCCAGCGAAGAGCAAAATTAGACCAAGAACAATATAAATAATATCCATATTCGTAAGAATATAGTTTTTTGCTTTATCAAGATACTTTTACCACTTTGAAGGGTCTTTGCACACCATCATGTTCTGTTATTGAAACGTATTCACCTTCGGTAAATTTGTGCTGGTTAAAACGAAAGATTGGCTCATCATCACTATCTTTTGTCGGGTCATAGTCAAAAAGCCAAACATTTTTTCCGTGACGCACGAGGTAGCCTTTTTCATCTTCTCTTCCTTTCCAGAAACGCAATACTGTACATTTTTCTTTTTCCGTACGGGATTCGAACCCGTGTTGCCGCCGTGAAAG
>DCKO01000089.1:7574-41351 GCA_002320665.1 Micavibrio sp. UBA1672 | reverse complement strand
AACCCGTGTTGCCGCCGTGAAAGAGATGTAACCTGAACATTTGCGCACATTAATGATCATGATAAGCATCTGAATCTATTGACTTTCAGTTCATATTTGTACATTGTTAATCGCATGTGATTTCCCCTGAATATTACCGAAATTTTACCGAAAAAATTTCTTAGAAATCAAGGAGGCTCGAAATGGCACGCATAGCAAGGGATTCCAAACTTGAAACCCGTGAAGCAAGAAAACGTCTTTCCACTCAAAAAGAGCCTTATTGGAGACTGATCCATCAAGGTGCCTATATCGGCTATTATAAAGGCGATAAATCTTCTTCTTGGGTGGCCAGATATCGACATGAAGGCAATAAAGGCGGCTATCAAAAAAAGACTTTGGGTAAAGTTGACGACTTTCAGGATGCTGATGGCGTTAATATCCTGAATTACCGACAAGCCCAACTTATGGCTCAAGAATGGTTTAAGACAGCAGGTCTTATTGCAGAAGGTCACTTGCCTACCGGAAAATATACAGTTAAGGATGCTCTCGATGATTACGGCTGGTGGTATCGAGCACATCGAAAATCCTGGGAACGTGTTGAAGCTCAGATCAAAGCACATATTCTTCCGACATTCGAAAATATTGAGGTTTCAAAATTAACCACCCGTAAATTACAGGATTGGCACCATAAGTTAGCCGAAACACCACCTCGGCGAAGATCAGCTTTAGGGAATAATAATTTTGGAAAAATTGAAGGTGATGAAGGCAAGCGTAAACGGAAAAGCACAGCCAACAGAATTCTAACAATCCTTAAAGCAGCTCTAAATAAAGCCTATCAAGATGGCAAAGTACCTAGTGATGATGTTTGGAGACGAGTAAAACCTTTCAAAGCAGTAGATAGTGCAATAGAAAAATATCTGGAAATAGATGAGATACATCGCTTAGTAAATGCAGCGGCACCAGAATTTAGACCATTGGTCCAAGCTGCAGTCTATACAGGATGCCGATACGGAGAACTCACAGCTCTAAAAGTCAGCGACTATAACCAAGATTCAAAAACCCTCTTTGTTCGTGAAAGCAAAAGCGGAAAACCCCGACATGTTGTTCTAATAGAGGAAGCACAAGCTTTTTTCGAAAGCTCTGTATTACCTGGCAAAAATGGCAATGATCTTATGTTTTCAAGGGAGGATGGTAAAGCTTGGGGACGATCTCACCAGACACGTCGTCTTAAGGAAGCTTGCAAAAATGCAAGGATTAGCCCAGCAATTTCTTTTCACATTCTCAGACACACACATGCAAGCCAGTTAGCTCTTAATGGTGTCCCTTTGAAAATAATTGCTGAACAGCTAGGCCATGCTGATACGCGGATTTGTGAAAAACACTATGCACACCTTAGCCCCTCTTATGTTGCAGATACAATTCGCGAGAAATTCCCGAAGCTTGGCATAGCGAGGGAAACAAACATTGTGAAAATCAGAAAGAAAAAGGCATGAATGCAACCCCTAATTATGAGTGGTGGATCGATTATAAGCCTCTGTGGAGATTGCAAGAAGCAGCATGTCTTTACTTAGGATTTATACCAGGAAAAGAGGAAACCTTTACTGATTTTGAAGGTTTTCTGGTCGACAATCCTGAAAGAGGCTTTGTTCTTACTGATAGTGAAACTATTTGGCATGTTTCTTTACTCGTGAATGCTAATGCAAAAAATGAATGGGAAGATTTTTTTGACCAGAATGATCAGAGCCGCGTATCATTGAAAGAGCTAATTGAAGAAAAAGTGAAGATCGGCGAAATAGAGGGTTTTCGCTCAGATGCTTTTCCAGATGATTTATGCTTCAAACCAAAAGAGATTATCCAATTGTTTCAAGGTTTATTCTTAAATTTACCGCCACAGGGGCTACTGTCTGCATTAAGTTTAAAAGCAAAGAGTAAAGATTCAAAATCTTTTGTTGCGCCTAAAAGTATAGCGATTCATAAGGATTATTACCAAAATTATTTAGACAACAATATTCCACTTTATATGAAGGGAGAGCTTTCTAAGCCGTGGAAATCCCAAGACAAAGAAGAACCGATTATAAGAACAAAAATGGGACAAGGCTTTAATCGTAAAAACTTTCGTGCTGCACGAAAAGAGACCTTAAAAAGTTACCCGGGCTTCGGCAAAACGCACTTTTCAGCTTTTGATCATGGCAGATTAAAATCATTTCTATCTAGGAAATCATAAGAAAGTTAATT
Organism: Micavibrio sp. UBA1672; assembly: GCA_002320665.1. Lineage (GTDB taxonomy): Bacteria > Pseudomonadota > Alphaproteobacteria > Micavibrionales > Micavibrionaceae > UBA1672. The sequence continues at coordinate 39,137 of DCKO01000089.1, read as the reverse complement.
CCGGCACTTAATTCCGGCACAATTCTGGCAACTTTTAGCTTGCCGGAAAATGACAACAAAAGTCATTAGCGTATCCTCTATCGTATTGGAGCAACCTCATACGAAAAGAGAAATGCATGAATTCCTTATCATATACAATCGAGGAAACGTCAAAAATTACTGGCTTAGGTAGAACTTGTTTATATGCCGAGCTAAGTAGTGGCAGACTAAAAGGCGTAAAAGTTGGACGGCGCACTCTTATTCCTCACACTAGTATTCAACAATGGCTTGAAAACTTAGAATCTTACCCTGCAAAAAAAGTTGAGGCTGAGTAATGGCTTTTGAATGGATGGCATGGGCTGTAAAACAAAAAACTGAAAAGCCTGTTTCTAAGAGCGTTTTGATTGCCTTAGCGAATTATGCTGATGAAGAAGGCTTTTGTTACCCTAGCATAACACGCCTGTGTGAGGTGACTGAGTGCTGTGAGAAGGCTGTTAGAAATGCCATTAAACATTTAGAAGCAATTGGTCTTTTAAGAAAAGGAAAAAGAAGAAGGCGTAAGGACGGAACATTAGGCGTTCAAGAGTACTATTTAACCAGCGGTACTATGTGCCAAAAACCAGAGGTAAGTAATACAGAGCCACAGGCACAAGATACCACTAGTCCAGAGGTACAAGATACCGCGCAAAACCAGTCATTACCTAAACCTATAAAAAACACCCTTTCAGGGTGTCAAAAACCAGAACAAAAAAAATCAAAAAAACCTCATCGCTTGCCAGATGATTGGTTCTGTTCAGAGGATTTAGGAAATTGGGCAATGAAAAACGGGCTGACAGATGAGGAAGTCGTGTTGTGCATCGATCAGTTTAAAGATCACTACGCCGCAGCAGCAGGGAAAGGCTCTACAGCGCTTGATTGGGATGCAAAATTTAGGACTTGGATTAGGAATGAAGTGAAATGGAAAAAATAGATTTCAAGCAACGAGTTGCTAAAAAACCCAAGACACAGTTATTAAAATTTCAAGAATTTAGAGGGTCGTGGAATGAGTATCTGGAATATCTTCAAAAAAACGGTGGTCGTATAAGTGAGAATTTTGAGCGTGATAGCTCTGGCAAGTGGTGCTTGAGAGAGGGCTACAACCCACCATGGACACTCAAGGATTTTTTATAAAAATGATAGAAAAACCTGAAAATACAGGCCGAAAACAGGACGGAACTTTTAAATCTGGTATTTCAGGTAACCCCAAGGGCAAGCCTAAGGGGACACGTAATAAAGCCACGCAAGCTGCCCTTAACTTACTCGATGGAGAAAGTGAGGCAATTACACGCAAAGCTGTTGAATTGGCACTGAAGGGAGATGTAACTGCATTGCGTCTTTGTCTTGATCGCATTGTTCCTCCTTTAAAGTCTGTGTCGCCCAAAATAGAAATATCTTCTTCTGCAAACACGCTGACGGGACAAGCACAAGATTTTATTACCGCTGCTGCAAATGGTGATATTTCTTCCGATACTGCAACACAGATGATTTCTGCACTAGCAAATGTGGCACGGATCGAAGAGTTTGAAAACATCAAAGCGAGACTGGATGCCTTGGAAAGAGCAACAAAGGAGAGAGCAAAATGAGAACCATCAAAGAAAATATCTATGAAAAGCTGAGTCCAAGACAGCGTATTGTAGCCAATCTTGATGCTCTGGCACGAGGGGATAAAGATGAAGAAGGGAAGCTTTCAAAAACCTGCCCGAAATATACGTATAGAATGAATGACCACAGCTTTTGCATGAGGATGGAAGCTATACAATTTCTTGCATTGCTCGTTGAACATGATTTGCGTAGCTTCATCCTTGAATTTTTTATGAACAGCTTGTTTTATGAGATCGTAGAGTTCAGCAATTATGAAGAACTTGCGCATGAAATGCGAGAATGGCCAGATGCTGCTCAAAATATGTTAAGTATCAAAAAAGCATGGCATGGTTTTTTAGAAGAGGAAGGAATTGACCCCAGAGTTGTCGATAAAGCCTACGCAGATATAGAGCATTCTATGACATCGCGCTTTCTCTCGATTGCTTTCAAGATCGGCTTGTTACCGGATGAATGTGTTGTCGAAGAGTATAAGGGTTTGCTTCGCTGTTATTATGATGAGGCAGCATAAAACCACTGAGCTAAGATTCTTAGCCTTAATTTAACTTCTATCAAAGACTTGAGCTAATTAATATTATCACGGATTTGCAAGTTTTTGTAGCAATACATCACGGGCATCAGGACCTGTAGTGCAATCAAAACCTCCTTCAAGCCCTTGTGCAGGCCTACATTCTGTTTTTACAGTTCCTTGGTAGGTGGGTGTTTGTTGAAATACTTGAGAATTTTGCATTTGATTTGTTGAACGCGATAAGCTTTCTAACGCTTTTCTTTCTGCTAAACGTTGTCTGATTTCAGATAATTTTTGTTCATAAGCATATTTTGCCTCAGCTTCACTCATTTTTCCTGATTTTACATTTTCAATAAGAACTCTCATATATGCTAAAACCTCACGACCAAAAGTTGCTTCATTGGCTTGTCTGTTATTTGAGAGCCTATTTTCAAAACACTCCATTCTTTCAAGCCATGTTGTAATTTGCTCACACGCCTGCTGTGAAACTCTAGGAGTGTATGTTGTTTGGTAGGTTTGTGTTGATCCGCTAATGATTTTTCTTGTGGATGCCAGTTGTGTTTCTTGTGCTTTACAAACATCAAAGGCGTTTGTTCCTTTTTTTATGCCTTTATTTGTGCAGACAAGGGCTGAATGTTCGCAGTCTACACTTCTTGAGCGTATCTCTGTGTCTATTCGTGGATCAGGGTTAGTCTTGGCCATAGAACAAAGGGCAGAATCATTAGCTTGTAAAATTTGCTTGTCTGTTAATGTAACCTGTTTATATGAAGGCGAAGATGATGGATGTGTTGTAACACAAGCTGTTAATGCAAAAATTCCTATTAGCGCTAATTTTCTCATATAAATCTCCCTATTACTACGAAAACGGCTCCGAGATTTTTCTCTGGAGCCGGGGAGTTGATTTCCGTCCTATGAACGGCGCAGCGTATTTACGCAAGCGCTATTATATTTCGCCGCCTCCCCGACAGAAGTCGAGAAGGCATCGCAATTAACGACCCGATGCTATTGGCCGCATAGGAAGGGGAAATCACGCCCCAAAAAGTTAGTTTTCTAACTTTCTTGTAAGATCAGTAGCACATTTTTTAGGTAAGCCCATAGCTATTTGTGATAAAAGGTAAAAATGAAGACTTTTATTGATGAATCTGGGTCATTTGGAAGTGCAAAAGGAAAAGGATATTCAATATCCTGCGTAGGCGCTCTTACAATTGCCGATTGCCATTTTAAACGATTAGAGAAAAAATATCTGCAAATTAGACCATCTTTACCCAAAGATAAAAACGGTGAGGTAAAAGGACGGTTACTTAATGAACAACAGGTTTCAAAAATCATTGATTTGCTAAGACGCAATGATGCACTGTTTGAGGCAGTTCTGATTGATATGAATATTCAGGATCAAAATATCTTACAAGAACAAAAAAGCATCTTAAAATCAAACCATCGCAGCCGATTACGACCAGAAACACAGGATAAGTATAGAAGAACACTCAATATGCTCGATGAAAAATTGGAAGCCATGAGTCCTCAGCTTTTCGCTCAATTTACGTTATCCACAAAGCTTCTTAACCGTGTTCTTCAACATGCGGTTACTTATTTTAGTCTGCGGCAACCAAAAGAATTGGGAAACTTTGAATGGTATGTTGATGCAAAAGGAGCGGACAGTCTGACCAATGCCGAATCTTGGTGGAGACTTACAATATCACCTTTCTTAGCAACAGCATCTGTTAAAGACGGTGGGCCTATAATTCCGTATGGAGATTACACATATTATGATGAAGCCTATGGTGCAATGATAGAAGACTGGCCAGAAATTGAGGGTGTTAAATCTACCAACGGCACTGATTTGAAAAAAGTTTTTTCCAAATTTCATTTCATATCAGATTTTAATACCGGACTTGAATTGGCAGATATTGTTACAAATACACTCAGGAGGGCATTAACGGGAAATTTAGAAGAAAACGGATGGAGAAGCTTGCCGGAAATAGTTATCCATCGTGCGGATCAACCTTCCATTCCATTTCTTGTGATTGCAGATGACAATATTCAAAAATCTGTTCCGTATGCTAGGGTATATCAGCGAATTAGCATTGGTAGAAAAAGTATGATGACAAGTAGGGTGTCTGAATTAGTTGCTGCAGAAATTGCGGCAACAGGCAGCTAAATGTTGAGAAGGATGGCAGTATAAATATACGCACTACAATTTTTTTAAAAATCCTGGTTTATAAATCTTGATATCCTCAGGAAATTTTGAAGCATCCATACATACCCATGCGATTAGTGCAAATGATAACCGAAAAGTACAATAATATGCTGCCATTTGAGCATCAGGTGTATGGCCAAAAGCAAAGGAAAATTGATCGCTGACCTCCCACTTCCCCATTTTAAGTGTATCTGGCTTACCAATTACATTAAAAATGTCAGGTGGTATCTGACCCACGAAAGCGTCATGGTTGGAATATATTCTGATTAATATGCCACCTTTATCTGGCACAATTCTTTTTGTTACATGGTAGTGTAAAGCTAATCCCATTTTTGCCGCAAAAATACCAAGACTTTCATTCAAAAGTGGGCCAGAAGCATTAAGAACACCGCCACAATTAATACCTGTAAGACCTCTTAGACTTTGAAATTCCTGTTGCTGCCTTGGAGATGGCATCATTTCTTCGAGTAATCCAGGCCTATTTTTGTTAACAGCTCTGAGTATTTTTTTTAGTTCTCTATCTTCTGCATCAGTAACACCATCAGGTAAAATTCTGGCAAACAACGCAGCTACCTGTTCATGCCCCTTAGATCCTTGGTTGCAATCATGACAAGCAGGAAATTCAAGGCCAGCAGGTCTGTGTTTAAAAGTGAAAAGTTGCCTAGAGGGAACGTGGTCAATTGTAGTCGCGTCTACTGTACCCCCGCAAAAACAGCAGATGGGGTGTTGATCGAAAAACATTTGCCTTCTTTGGGATTTTGTTGCCATTCATTATACCCAATAATTTTTGTAAAGTTGCAGAAAAGATTTACAAATAAATGCTATTTATATCAGAGCAAGGATAGATTTAATGCCTATTTTTTCCAGAAGACGATTACAAGCAATGTTGGACGATATTCGACCACTTCTTGCGGAGAAGAAAAAAGAGAATGATTTGTTGGCACGCCTAAGAAATAAAAAGCCAGAACAAGTCCTAGGTGCTGAAATGGAACTGGCATTACTTTGGGCAATAAAACAGGTGTCTGATATTGAGATTGAACCTTCATTGCCGAATAGTTCAAGAATCCCAGAAGCATTTAGTGAAAATCTTTTTGACATTCCGGCTTACATAGAAATCACTACTCTTTCTGATGGTGACTTGTCTGGCGAGAAAGAAATGCAAAGAGCCGCGCAAAAAATTACCAGTTTTTCAAACTCTATAAAAAAAGGAAGAGGAAGCTTCCTGTACTATCGTTTTCAGGAAAGGAGTGGGTGGGAAGAAGGAAAATACTTCCGTCAACGTTGTGTAACTTCTGATTTTGAGCTTGATGATATCATAAAGGAAAAACTGCAGGCATGGATACCAACTTGCCGCACATCGGATTACATTCGTCTTCATAACAATGATATTGACGTAGTTCTTGAAGTTAAACTGCACAAACAAAAAGAAGGGTTTAATTACTGGTGCTCTTTGCCTCCTTTAGCGTACGATCTCACAGACAACCCTTTGTATAAAAGGCTGTTAGAAAAAGAAAAACAGCTTTCTGGCGCACCTGATAACAGTTATAAAGTCATATTTTTAACGGACGGAGGAAGTCGATTACTAAGAAAACTGACTGAAACAGATCCTCAAAATCTATATAAATCTGGTCAAGCTATCATAAGTAATTTTATGGGCAATTCAAAGGTGGATATGGTTATGGTTTTCTCTCCCAAACGAGAAAGCTCATACCATACAACTCTTAGCAGCCTAAACTGGCAAGTTTCGTGTTTTTTAAAAGATAACAAAAATATTTTATTAGACAAAGCAAATGAATTTTTATCTTTGATACCAGCCCCGAGATTTGAGGGATACCAAGCAAGGTCAATACAGAAACAAGGCGCTTTTGCACCTCTTGCAAATGGTTGGTATTTAGGAAATCATATCACAAGTGGAAGGAATGTCTTAACTATGAAAATATCAGCACGTGCGTTGCAAGAGTATTTAGCCGGTACTATCAATCAGGAGCAATTTGAACGACATATATCCTCAGGAGATAAAAATTTATTCCAGCTATGGTTATTGCAGGGCCATACAATTAGCGATATTACATTTGAGAAAGCGGGAATAGATGAGGATGATGATTTGGTAGTTTTCCAATTTAATAAGGATCCCGCAGCTACCAATTTAAAATAATTTCCAATTATTAAGGTTTTCAAGAAAGAAACGACACTTCGATTCCTTTCTTCTCCAATGGTAGACAGGATGAAAAATATCTTTGTTTTTTTAAATATAACTAAAGCCTAATACCTTTTCGAACTATTTTTGATTAAAACTTCCGTAACATACTGTTTTTTATATATATTATTTTGCAACATGAGTTCGAATTCCAACGCAGGATTCGAACTCATAGCTTGGTAAGCCGCAGATATATTGACTTATAACTTCAAAAAAGGTGAAAAATTTTGCGAGTTCGAAAAAACTTGAGGCCCCCAAATATGCCCCCAAAATATTTTGCTTGAGAATTTATTTAAGCGGCTACTTTTCTAGATTCAGTTTTAAATGCTATTTCAGATTGAAGAAGTTTTATCCCAATATGTTTTATAATTACTTTTGCCAATTCCACAGGCACGGCGTTTCCAATCTGGCGTGAAGCAGACTGAATGCCTCCATGAAAAACATATTCATCTGGAAAAGTCTGAAACCTAGCGGCATGCCTAACCGTGATACCGTGATGTTCGGTAGGGTGAACGAACCTTCCTTTGGAAGGGTTAGTACATGCAGTTGTCATGGTTGGCCCCGGCTTACTAGGGTCAATTCTGCCATAAACATCTTTGTGGCCATTGTGGTTTTTGTGACAAGGCAAGACTCTATTCGATTCTGTTCTACTGCCTCCGTTTAAGGGAGTGCTTTTAAAAACTTCTATTAGTTCTTGTGTGTGGTTGAAGTGAACATTATTTGGATCACTTTTTTTAAGGCGCTTTTTGAAAACAGAGCTTGCATTTATCCAAGGTGTCCTCATGCCTGTTTTGACTTCTATAGAGTCAGGGGCATCATGCGTAGGATCCAATGGCCATTGGAATGCCCCAGTTGGAGTACCGTCAAGAACACCCAGAATAAAAACTCGTTTTCTTGTTTGAGGAACACCAAAATATTTCGCATCTAATTTACATGGTTCATAGAGTGTATATCCGTTCTCTTCAGCTAATTGATAAAATTTTTCTAGATATTTTTTATTTCTTTCCCATAACATTCCCGGCACATTTTCAACTAAGAAAGCTCTAGGTTTAATAAAGTCAATGTAGTTGAAATATTCTATAATGAGTTCATTACGCGGATCATTTTCTGTTTTAGTAGTTGTGCGTAATGATGAAAAACCTTGGCACGGCGGGCCGCCAACAACCAGATCAATATCTCCTGGATTTGCACCTATTTTGGCTAAAAACTCTTCCGGAGTTAGTTCTAGAATGTCAGCGTTAACTAGCTTGCAGTTTTTGATGTTGTTTTCAAAAGTAATACATGAGTTTTTATCAATCTCCAGAGCACCGACCAGATCATAGCCTATTTGCTGTACTGCAAATGACAGACCACCAGCTCCACAAAAAAGATCAACAACTCTTAGCATATTAACTTATTCTCCTCTCAAAGCTGACAATGATTCTAAAGCCGACTTGTCATCTATTATTATCAAATATGAGCGAGCTCTTGAAGTGCCAACGTAAATTAATGCTTGATTATCAATACTTTCTTTTAAGTCGATTAGTATAACGACCTCTTTTTCAAGCCCTTTAAATCTATATATATTATCAACAACCACACCTTCACCGTCTATGTCATTTGCCGTACGAGTTTTATGAACTTTAAAGTTTAATCCTTCAAATTTATTTAGAGACTGTGCCGTCAAAATAGCAATTTCATTTGGATCAATATCTTCATTGTTGATCAGCTTATTTAGACATTTTTCAATTGCTCTATCTCTTGTGCCTTGAGTAGTTTGAATTAATTCAATATCAAGTCCGTCTGGTCCACCAGCCTCTATTTTCTGGCCTTTATAGAACAGAGAAGAAACTTCAAATATAGGCTTTGCGTTTCTTATGTTCTTATAGAGCTCGTATTTAGGGGCGTTACCTAGAACAGCATGAGGTTTATTTTTATTGTAAATTTTTTGGTTATCATCATAGAAGAGATAGAATAAGCTATTTTCTTTATCTCTAAGTAGAGTTTCAAGACTATCTACCCAATCCTGAAGGAAGTCTTGTCCTTCATCGATAATAATAGCATCTTTTAACAAATTTTCGTCTTGTCCTTCAGCCTCCAAAAGAATCATCGCCAGTTCATTCCAATAATCCGAGCTGTTTTCATCTGGTAAGGAAATTTCTAGCTGTTTAGCGACATCCACACAAAATTTAAAATAGTGCGAAACTTTTATGTTTGGATATTCAAATAAACGTTTTTGTATATATTTTGCCAAAGCCGCATTGTGACAAAGATATAAAACTTCAAAACCTTCTTCACTCAGAATTATTGATTTTTCTATTGCAAGACAGGTCTTTCCAGTTCCTGCTGCACCAGCAACCATTAGTCGCTTACAAGAATTTAAAGACTTCAAACATTCTTTTTGCTTGCTGGTTAATTCTTCGATTTGGAATTCACAAGAACGGAGTCTCGTTGTGATAGTTGGCTCAAGTTTAAAGCCCTTATTAAATAAATTATGTATAGATTCTATACCTGCTTTTGTTAAAGGAGAATAATTGGTTTTTGTGCCTTGCGGATCTCTCAATAGTATTTGAATTAATCTTTTTCCTAATTCAGGCATATCATCTTCAAAAGCAAAAATCTCCATCGGCATATCAGCCCCTAGCTCGCTTGCTCTGGGGCGCCCAGAATGAGGAAAAATTGCACAATGCTTACATCTGATAAACCCCAAAGAGTCTTTGTGTATTTCTTTTAGCTTATTAAGTATGTAGTGTCTTGATGTTCTGGCTTGTTTTACTGGATTCTTAATTTCATGGGTTTTTCCTGATTTTCTTTCAGAGCTGTACCATTGCCTAGTACCTTCATCTCTAGAAATAATACCTCCCTTTACCTCTATAACAAGATAGCCATATATTTCATGAGCAAGAACGAAGTCTGCTTCACCTTCTTCATCACGCCCCCTTTTAGTTGTATCATGCCAGTCGCAATTGTAAAAAATATGAAAACTGTCATTGAGCTCATTTTTGAGAGCGTTATAAACCATTACCTCTGCTTCTCGGCTGGGGTCACTAAGAGTTTCCTTTGATAAAGTAGCGGGATACATATTAGCTGGCATCGGATAAAATCTCCTCAAAAAAGCCTTCAAAGGTTTTATCTGGGGTACCAACTAAAAGTGCGCGGTCTAGATAACGATTAAAAAATTCGCATGAAGTCTCGGGAACTAAGCAGCAATTATGACAAGCTGATAAGTTATACCTCTCAGATTCGCTTATGATGTCTTTAATACAAAGAGGGTCTGAAGAACACCAGGTCGCACCTGCTATAGCTTTCATGATTAGAGGTAAAAATTTATCTTCTTCTGCCATTCTAGATAAGCCCCCTAAAGTTCCTTCAGAGTCGCTTGAAGAAGTATAAAGAAGAATTCCATTATTTTCTTCTTTGCCTGTATTGCAGTATATACGTTCTCTAATTGAAGCTGTATCATATCCGGACTCAAGTGATATTTGCTTCATAAGTAAATGAGCCAAGGTATGAATTAAAAGAAACTTAGGGGTAATTTTGATAGGTCTTTCTTCCTCTGTATCAAATATTTTCCAGTCCTCTTCCAAAACTCTGTCAATTTCTTCAGCCCGTTTTATAACTTCATTTTGAGAAGCCCAGGCCACTATTTTTTTATCATCAAGCGAAAAGAATATACCTTCACCCTTATTTTCAACGGCTGGAAGCCATTGCTTTCTCTCACTAGATATTTCACCAAATTCAGCATTCCCTGCTTCTGAAGGTGATGCTGCCTGATGAATTCTTGTAAAACTTTTTAGAACGCGCACTTCCCGCAGCCTATCGACCCGGATAACATTAGAAATATAAGGTATTAGCTGTTTTGGGGTATTTAACTGAGTAATTTTAAAATTTTTGTTTTTAAACTTTGATTGGAAAATCATTTTTCCAGTAAATGAGTACAATTCATCATGCTTTAAATCTGCTCTTTTAGGATCTTCCAGATACTTTTTTCTTCTGGCTATTTCTTTGCATAGTTCATCAACTGTAACATTGTGTTCTTCCATGAAATCTTCGGCCATAGCGCCAACTAAAATAGGCAAATCTTTATCACTAGCCTTGGAAAACTGCTCCCATTGAGTACCCATTTCTTCTTGAAAAGCATCTGACCAAGGAGGGATGCTTAGTGCACTCATATCCACTGGCATATACAGATTAGAGGCTCCTCTTTGTAAGACTCTTAAAGTCTCACCGCATTCACAATTGTCTTTCTTAAGCCAAGGTACGCTCCCATTGCATGTAAGTCCCTGCAATGCTCCTTCGCTAAAGATACCCTCCATACTTTCGCTTACTTCACAGGTGTTACATCTGATCCTTAAACTCGATAAACCTGTCCCTTCACCAACATTGTAAAGCCTTAGTTTACATTTCTTATCACCCTGGCACTTAACTCGTTTTTCAGGATCTTTTCTCAGCCAGTATTTCCAAGGAAACTCATCTAAATGCCCTTTTTTACACGCAACGACAAAACGGCTGGGAACAACATATACTCTTTTTTTGTTGTTTTTATTAGTACATGTAATACACCATCTAGTGGGATCTCCCGGTTCTTTCCCCCATTTGCTTGCGTAATTTATTATACCGCATTTGGGACATTGAAGCCATTGCGGAAAGCGAAAACCAGGTAAAGTTAGTTTAGGGTCTTCGTCATTTTTTCCGCCATATTTTTGCAGAGTAACTGGCGGCAATCTAAAGCCTCTTACTTCTAATTTGCTCTCTAATCTTGGCTCATAAATTTTTTGAGTTGTTCTTGGAAAAGGAGGCCCTGCATGTTCGTCCCAAAATTCTAAGCCAGGCGCTACAACGGAAACGGGACCGCCTCCATCTACATTACCAGCTCTAAAATCAATTATAGCACCAGGTCCATAACCGAGAACCTGTGATCTTCTGATTTCCCCTAAGATATTCTTTCTACTCATCTTTGTTTATTAGCCTATTTTGAAATTCTTTAGCTCCTTCTTTAAGAAAGAACACTGATTGTGCCTCCACATTCCTCATGCTATTCGGCGTGGCCAAGGCATCAGTTTTATAATTGGCAACAGCATATAATTGTGCTTCATCCTCTGCAGATACCAGAAGAGTGTTTTTTTGACCCTTCCAGTAATTTTCTATATCCCCTCTATGTTCCCAATAGTTAAGAACTTCTTCTATTTTTTCTTCTGCATCAGGCAATTCTCGATTATCGATTTTTGCAATTCTTTCCAAAATAATTGGAACGACCTCCTTTTCGACTTTGTCACGTAAATCATCGGTAAGATAAGGGCTATTTTCTAACTCCGGTATAATGTGACGAGCCAATGTGATTAGAACACCATGAAGAGCCTTGTCTCTGGCCCTAGCTGCAAATGGTGTAACGCTAGAGCCCTCAATGTCCCTATAAATGCTCTGGTGCCAAGTCTTAAAACTCTCGTAGTGTGCTCTATCACGAGGTTTATTATTGTTGTATATTGTCACAATGATGCCAGGTGCTTCTTTTTTTCTTCCCACACGGCTTGTAGCTTGAATGTATTCCGACATTGTCTTGGGTTGGCCATTTACCAACATTAATCCTAGCCTAGGAATATCAACGCCAACACTGAGCATGTTTGTTGCTAACAGTATATCTATGAATTCGGGGTCCGATTTTCCTTTTGAGAGTTTTTCAAGTATTTCAGGAATTTCCTTTGATTTTTTTCGACTAGTCATTTCCTCAGGCATAGAAACATTGCGTTTTTTTTCTTTTCTGCGAGCTGCATAAGCACGAAGTGTCTTATCAACGTCATCCTGCATTACGACTAACGCCCCGCCTAGCACCCTTAGTGAATTAAAATAAGCTACTAGTGTTGAGTAGTTGTGAAACTCTTCCTCACTAAATGATGGATCTTCTATGGCCTGCAATAAAGATGCTGCAACAGCATTAAGAACATATTTCTCGGATCGTCCAGCAGTCGTGACACCTAAATAAATGCGTCCCGGACTATCTCTATCTAATTTTGCAAAACATGAGTTATCGGCATCTATAATTGGCGGCGGAAACTGGTAAGAGTTTCTGCAAAACAAACTTTTAATTTGCTCTTTGGCTTGCCTTATCGTTGCCGTAGAACCAATGATTTTCGGCTTTATATTCCCTTTGCTGCAAAATTTATCGATAGCAACTTCATACAATCCTGTCATCGTTCCTAACGGACCAGAAATAAGATGCAGCTCATCTTGAATGATTAAATTTGGTGGATCATGAGGTGTATGAACACCAAAAAGTCTAACGGCATTTGGGTTTCTAGCAATTTGCGCAAACTTGTCGACTGTTCCAATAAGTAAGCTAGGGAGCTCTTTATAGATTTCTTCATCAACAGTATAGACTGGTATTTTTTCTATGCTGCAATCTTCAGAAGGACATTGGGCAGTAATTTTTTTATATTGCTTGTCAGCCTGCCACAAAATCTTCGCACTGCATTTGGGACATTTTTTAAGTTGTTCCGGTGTGCTGAAATCATCTTTGTTTTCTATACTTTCTGCAGCATTTTCAAATTTGTTAGGTGTACTTGCCTCACCTACCCATAAGCCAATTGCAAACTCTTTATTTCCTAAGGTTTTGCCATTAGATTTGTATTCTTGCCGTACAAGTTCGCAGGCAGTAATTAAAGAAGCTGCTCTTTCAAATTGTTGTACTGTTAGTGTTCTTAGCGTGTATCTCATAAACACGGCTACACCGTTGCCACTTTCCTTCCCGCCAGTTAAAAGCCTTCTGTAAAAAAGTGTAACTGCAGTTAAAAGTAGATATGCCTCTGTTTTACCACCACCTGTTGGAAACCATATTAGGTCCATAGTTTCTCTGTAATCATCTTCGCCCTTTATAGTGGAACACAAGGACATTAAGCAAAAAGCCATCTGAAAAGGGCGCCATTCTAATATTTTATCGTCTTTCCATTGCATTTGAGTTTGCATTGCCAAGTTTGCAAGCTTAAAAGCTTCAAAGGCAGTTTCATTATCTTTTAATTCCGCTATCCCTTGTCGCATTCTTACAATAGCTTCATCACGTGCACTCTTTATATTTTCTAAGGCCTGTTTATTAAGGGTTTTATCCAGGATTCTAGGAACTACTGTTTCTTCTTGTTTATCAAGCCATAATGCAAAAGCATCTACTAAAGTTGATAGTGACTTAATGCATACATCTTTAGAATTTTCAGACAAAAATTTTGCATCCGGATAATGATTGGTGGTTTTTGAGAATTTCTCGTTAAAGATGGCATCACCCTCTGAGTCCACAGAAAACACTGTTTGCTGAGGTAGCCAACTGGTTTCTACTTTCTCAACCATTCCGTCTTTAGGCTTATTCCACGTAGCAGAGCATGTATGACCAGTGGCGTATTCGCAAACGTCTCTGTAAATTAAGGCACTGATTTTTGTGTCATCATCAGTTCCATAAGTTTTTACTGGTCTTGGGGCAATCTGAGTTTTTGAGACTCCTGAAACAGTCATTTTAAATTGGAAAAAATGACCTTCTTCTCTATCCAAAAAACTATCTGTTTTTACAAATGCATTGGCATTAAGCGCTTGAATTGTGACTGTTTTCAGATTTCCGTAATCAGAGCTTTTTAAAAACAGCATGAGTCCTGTCACTCCAAAATCATTTAAATCTATTTCTTCGTAGCCCTGTTTTATTTCTATTGGAACTACAACGGAGAACGGAGAACGACGCCATGCCGGATAGTATCTCTTATCTTCTTTTTCAGGTTTTTGATCGAAAAAGTTTCCTTCGTCGTCTTGCCAAATTGTTCGATACTTTCCGAAGCTAATCAAAACTTCTATTTGAGGAGTACCTTCCTTATTTTCCAAAGCAAATGAGAGACCTGCTGCTGAAGGTTTCTGGGTTTTACTTAAGGAAATAGCGTTTGATAAGGTGTTGTCCGAAGCATTTTCTTTGCCTGTTTCACAATCCAGTTTTTCATCTTCATCTTCTGAAATAAAAGAATTTTGAGGGTATAGTATTCCTGTTACGTAGTGCTCACTAGGCTTTTCGGAAATTGCTTCATTTTCTCCTCTTACTGGCCCCTGAAGATCCTGAATTAGCCTCTGTATAATTCTCTCTCTTGCTGCTAGTACGCTCATCCTCTTCTCCTGGATCTATATCTAAAGAAAGGACATGTAGGAAAGCCAATAACAATTGGTGCAAGCCATATACCAGTACTTGAATATGGCTCATAGAGGTGTTTTAAATTCGGATCGCTATCACTTTTACATACAGTTCGAACACCTATGAGATAGAAAGGCTCAATATATGGAGGAGGTTTAAAAGAGCCATATCTCCCTGCGATATCAAACAAATCTTGGTTGAAGCTTTGGTTGAAAAATCCAAATGGCTTATCTATAAACTCTCCGCCAGATGACGGAGTGATCTTATAGATGAATTTATTGTCAGGATCTACATTTGCCCTAAGAGGAAAAGGTACTCTATTAGCTAGCGTTGAAAGATGCCTCTGAAAAAAGATAACATCTTCCTTATTAAAATTCTTTGATACAAACGAATATTCATCTACATCGTTATCTCGGCCTATTTCTATCTGTAGAGAAATGGAGTTGTTATTATTTTGCCTTCTCCTAGGGCGTAAAAATGACCTTCCTGAAATAGACCGACTTGAGAATGCGTGTGTAGTGTAGCCACTTCCAACAGCAAGAATATTTTTAGCTCTAGTCGCGCCCACATATAAAACTCTAGATTCCTCATCTAGGTTTGCCTCCTTACTTCCTATCTGAGGAGGTAGTTCTAATATTACTTTTTCAGCTTCTCGGCCTTTGGACGCATGTATTGTGCCCAAAATAGCCCCTTTCATACCTAATTCAGAGTAACAAAGGTTAATGTGAGGTGGTGTTCTCGCTAGTTTTGCACGCAGCCCACTAATGCTGATAATATCATTATTTGTTCCCATAGACATTTTCAAAAGCAGCCACCAATCTAAGAAAGAGTGTCTTCCTTCCACATGGTCAGCAAATAAATATTCTCTTTTGACGCATAGCTCTAAAAACTTATCTTTTGAGATTGTATCTTCTGTATAATCGTAAAAAATGTATCCAATCCAAGAAAATAAATTTGCCTGAAAACCAGACATTCTAATCCTATGAGGAACTCTATCATTCGACGCAAATGCTGATGCTTGTAAAACTTCTGACCTTCTTCGAAATAGCACAAGAGTATCTCCAGTGCTATTTTGTACATCAGATGTTTTGAATGCACCAATTTGCTCATCAGCTTGTTCTTTTACAAAACTGAACCTTTGATCAAACGCTGTTTGGTCAACATTATCATTAACGTATATGTCAAGTCTCAGATCTTCAATTATTTTTACAATTTTAGGGTTTGTAGTTCTATGAATTGTGTGAAGTTCAATTTCTTCTAGAGTATCTGAAAACTTATCTTTAACCATATCTAAAAAAGTTTCTTCTTCTTCTCGAGCCTGGCTACTGACATCATCTGTGAAGTTATATATGGCTTGTGCAGGGTCTGCAAAAATAGTGAAACCACATTCTGGGTTAAGTATTTGTAGAATTTTGATAATGAGCTCGGCTCGAGCCCCTGTTATATCTTGTGCTTCATCTATAATGATATGCTCAAAATCATCGAAAAATTCATGCATTTTTTCATAGTTTTTTTCGAACATCTCACTTACGGCTTCAATATTTTGATCGTAATCACCGAATAATTTTTTTATTTCCTCATCAGTTAATCCGTAGCGCACATGCCAGGATTGAGAATCTATTGTAGCAACCTTTACACCTAAAGATGACAAGTTCTGTCCGGCAAAAGAAGATATTCTATCTCGAATTTCCTTTACAGCAGTTCTTGTAAAAGAAAGCATCCAAATATTTGATGGCTCAACACCTTGCTTAATTAGGTTTGATACCCTGGCACAAGCTACTGCGGTTTTCCCCATGCCGGGCCCAGCGTGACAAAGTATTCTTTTATCATATTTGGAAAGAATAACTTTATCTTGCTGACCATCCCATTCCAAGTTTTTGGCTATAGATACCTCAACTCCCCATACATCTCTTAGGGTATTAATCAATTTTAGTTCTTTTTCATGGTGAAAGTTATCTGACGTAGCTATATAACAAACAAGTTCAGCTAATTCTTGTTTGTATTTTACATTTCCAAAATCTTCAAGAGCTTCATAACACAAATCTTCATAGTCCTTACACCCTCTATGGCCTTCGTATAAGCCAATTATTTTGCCTAGATCATCTTGAGATATACCCAAATCATTGCAAATCTTCTCTAAGGCTTCAACCTCACGAGGATGGAGCTCGTCATCAATGAAGGCAAATGCCACTAACAGGTTAAGAACCTTATTTTTATTTAACAGTTCTTCATTCACAAAACACATTCATTCAACTATCGGTTATTGGTATTATGTAATAATCCCCTTGAGCCCTTTTAGCAAGGTTTCTTCTAATGTCTCTTTATTCTTAATTTCGCATTCCCAGATAGTTAAAACATTCCAGCCTAATTTTTCCAGCTCTATTTTGCTTTTAATGTCTCTTTTTACTGTTTTTGCGAACTTTTCTTTCCAAAAGCTTTTATTAGTTGCAGGTAATGAACGCCCTTTTTTACATCCTTCGTGCCGGTGCCAATAACATCCATGTACAAAAATAACAGTGTTATATTTCGGAAGACATATATCTGGCTTTCCTGGCAAATTATTTCTATGAAGGCTAAAACGGTATCCGGCTCTATGAAGTAATGAGCGTACAGCAATTTCAGGCTTTGAATTTTTGCTAGATATGCAGCTCATAATTTGACTGCGCTCTTTTTTCGTAAACCTATCAACCATATACAAAGGCTAATCTAAGGCGTTGAGAATGGCAACAATATGTCTTAAAAAACAAACTTAATAACGTAACTTACTTTGTCTATTATTGAAATTTTCTTTAGCTGAGCCTAGCCTTTATAATCCGCTTTATATCTTTATCATTATCCGCTTGGGGAACAGTCAGCAGGACATCCCCATGGTATTTTCGAGTTATTCCTTTTGTTAAGGATTTACGTACCTCACCTGTAGAATCATTAGGCCACATAAGAACAATACTGAAGCATCAATATCTACATTATTCCAAAAGACACTGCCCATTACCGAAATTTTACCGAAAAACGAAAAAACACCCCGCAGGGTGTCCGTATCTTATTGAAATAATTGGCATCCCGTAATAGATACAATTCGAACCCATCACTATCAAGATATTCTGCTTTTCATTCAGAGAATACCGGAAGAGATGCGTTTAAAATCAATGGATTTCTGCGATTATTAAGAAAAGCAACACCAGTTCGAATCCCATTTTTTCGATCAAGAACCTTGTATTTTCAATATGTTGTTTCCCCTGCAACACGGCGGCAACACGAATTAGAATCCCGATTTGGATAAAAAGCGACCGCGAAGCGTAGCTGCCCCCAAGCAGCAAGCGAAGCAAGCGGGCGCGTTTACAAAACATATTTCTTGTGTGTTCTTTATTCGTTCCTATTGTGCGGCGCATTATAAAACCAGTATTATGAAATCGAATTATAAAAAATGATGAACTATGTAATGAAGGAAGCGACATGAGTGCAAACATCGCTAATTTTTTTCGAAACACGCCCAGCGAATCCTTGCAGGCTTATTTCGGAGCATATCCATCCAATCTTTCGGAGGCGGTAAATTGGAACGAGCCGCCTAAAAATATAGCCGCACCTTTATTGAAGGCCGTTGACGATCTGAACGATGAAGATTTTGGACAACTGAACAGTAATGCGGAACGTATAAACGAAATGACCGATGAAATCGGTCAGACTGCTTTTTTGTCTGTTATTACCGATAAGGATTTTGATGCATACCAGAAACTACAAAATGCCCATGACAGAGCACTCTATGTTTTTTTACGGGATCAGGAAGCTTTTAGGAAGGCCGAAGAAATTCGTTATACCGATCACTATCGTAAAAGCCGGATGTGGGGCGGCTTCGTAGGTCCAAAGAATATTACTGTCAGCCGTGATTTATTAGATATTGAAGGTTTCAAACAAAGGATTGCCGAATATTTTCGCATCAATGGCAAAATCAAAATTGAGATATTTGACCGGAAAAAGCCCTATGGCGAAGATCAGGAACTGAATATTGCCCAGATCATGGTTTACAGGGAAGGTCTTCCCGAAAGTTACACGGCGTTAGAAAATGATGATCTGATTGCAAAAACCTTCCGTCCGGTCATTGAAATGGCTCTGACATACGAACCTGTTTCTGGGCAGATTGAGGTTATCGCCAACACGAAAGAAGTTCGCGAAGAAGTCGCAAAGGCGTTTTCCGGCACGTTGTTACAGACAGAAATTGAAGGGGAAACCGTCCCGTTAAAACAGTACGATATTGCAAAACTTCTGCGTCCCTTCGACTTCCCGACTGACTTAGATGACGGCATAGAGTCCGTCAAGGTCACGATGTTGAAATTGAAACCGTATGAAAATAGCAATAAAGTCATGCTGGAAGTTACCGCCTCTGAAACCCGCACGATTTATGATGTATCGCAGGACTGGTTCAATACGCATGATCCTTTACGTAACGGTTTTCTTTTGGCACAGGTCAAAATCGTTATCAAATTTATGCCTGATGCAGAAAGCCGTCGGGGCAAAGTTGTGTCAGTCAAAATAAGTTGGCCAAACGGATGCGATCTGAAAGATAAAACAGAAAAAGAAAGACTGATCGGCGATAAATATCTTAAACGTTGGGGGATTCTAAAAGAGATTTAATGTGCCCAAAATAGAAACCGACCTATTTAAACTGATCTGCGTTCTGGCTGAAACATCATCAGCCAAAATCACAGCGCAAAACCTGAAAGAACACTATTCGGATTCTGCTGCAAAGAAACTTATTTCTACAAAAGTACTTATCCCAGCGCAGCATAATCAGGATGTGAATGTTACCGTTGATGATGAAGATCGTTCCTACGCCGTTCAGCGTCATAATGGCGGTATGGCTTATTTTTCGCCGAAAGCAGGCTGGACAGCCATAAAAAATGATGACCTTCTGGTTTTTCAGGTTAGTTTTGATGCGATGCTGCGCGTTGTTATGGATGCGTTGGAAATCCCCGCTAATGCCCAGCCTGAAAGCATAATGAATAATAAAATCTGGTTTCTGGGTTCTATTTGGCTAAACAAACGAAAAACACCTGTGATTTTGGGGCGCAGGCTTGCAGATCAGGAAGCCGCCGAAGCCTTACAAAATTATTTGCAGGATCGGCATACGAGCACCCCTGCACTGGTTCTGGCTATATCATCGAACCTTCCAGTCTATTTACGGCTTCCCAGCCAAAATCGCCTTGTATTGATGGATGACGCGATAGAGGGGCAAAGCCAAGTCTTAACCCTAAACACGCAATACCTTGCCGAAAAAATGGGGGCTAGTGTTGACCAGACAGGATTCAGTGAAGGATACAGGACAGCTTTTATTAACGGCGTACAGTATGAATTTACAAAGTTGCAGGCTGAAATTTTAGAAGTCTTGGATAAGGCTGGACGCCCTATACACAAGACAGAAATTATGGCCGCAACAAGTTCCATGCAAGAAAAGCTAAATAGCGTCTTCCGTCCAAAAGGACAGTATCATCCAGCTTGGAACGTCATTATCAAGAACGACCGAAAAGGAAATTACTGGTTGGAATATAGATGATCTGACCTCACCTCTAATCCGCTTTTAACACCCCGCCCTTGTGCGGGGTTTTTTCATTTTTTCTTCATTTCATACCGATTTTCACACCACTGACACACCAGTTCACACACCCCCGATTTTCCAAATTGACAGGGATGTAACTGGAAAGATGTGATGAAGAATTTCGATCAATTTCACGAAACCCTGAACCGCTATAGCGTTGATAATCCCTTATCACGTTCTGAATCCGGCGATGCCTTCCACAATCTGACGGGCTTTATGTCCCTGCTTATTCAAGTTAATGAGCGGGAAAAAGTCGTGTCTTACACAAAAGAAAAAGACGGGGCTGGCTTATGACTGACACCCTGATTTTTTCAAAACAGATTGACGATGTTTTATCCGGAAGAGCAAATCGCGACACAGTTTTAATACTTGGTGATGTTCCCCGTATGTATTTGCCCTTCGGTGTACCGCATTTTAAATTGGCGATGACCCAAAGAACGTTGCACAAAATAATCACAAAACACAATTTGGACATTGGTATTATTAAAAGGCTTCCTGCTTTATTGAAAAAGCCGATTTTTGTCTTTCAATCTGCGACCGAACCGAATGCGCTTGTCGTTGTTATTGACGCCACAGACAAAGATAAAAATGCCGTCATCGTGATAATTCATCCTGATCGACAGCATCAACAACACCGCATAAACCGGATAGCAAGTGTTTACAGCAAACGCCGCATTCAATGGTTTAACGAGCAAATTGAAAAAGACCGCCTGTTATATGCGGACAAAGAAAAAGCCTTGCACTGGTCACAATCAGCCCAGTTCCAATTACTGGGGGAAGTGACGGATGCAAAGCATATAAAAAATCTATCGCGAAACCTGCAAAAAGTCAAGAAAAACCAATCATTCAGCACACTTACACTTAACAGAAAGAAAGGCTCTGACAATGAAAATCAGTGAAGTGAATATCATCCCCATAAGGCCAAAAGATGGCTTGGTTGGCTTTGCCAGCGTGGTCATCAACGATGCCATTTATCTTGGCAGTATTGGCATACACGAAAAATTGAACGGCAACGGATACCGCCTGACATACCCGACAAAGAAAATGGGAATGCACAATGCCGATATTTTTTATCCAATCAATAAAACAACCGGAAAGGCGATTGAAACCGCCATTTTAAACAAGCTGAACGATGTAATGAAAAAGGTTGAAAACCATGCTGGACACGATTGCGATTTTACTGCCGGAACATGATTTCAAGATTAAATATCCTGAACGCTTTAATCCTCACGCATGGGCAATATATAACCCCATGTTCGGGGACAAAGGCATGGTCAAGGCTGTTTATAATCCGACAAAGGCAGAAAGTGCCAAAGGGTACAAACCACGGCTGACGCTTTTCAAAAAACCATATACGGATCGCGCCCGTGCCTTATGGTTAAGGATTGAGTTTTCCGCGCCGAAATTGGTGTTCGGAAATAACTTTCAGGAATTAAACGGACGCGATGATTTTGAAACGGTTTTAACAGCACTATTCAGAGCATTAAGTGATATGGGGATTGAAGTCGATTATGAATCCTTAAAAAATGCAAAAGTGACCGCCATCCATTACAGTAAAAACATTTTACTGGAACGGACAACGCCGTGTTTTTTGTTAATACAGGCATTGGAAAAACTGGATATTTCAACAAAACTGGATTTAACCCAGACCGATTTTCGTAATGGCGGGCAAATGGTCAAATACCATGCCAGCACATACGAAATCGCGTTATACGACAAAGTTAAAGATTTGGAACAAGCCAGTAAATATGGCGCGAAACGCGGCATTGAAAACGATTATGAATGTATGGATGATCTGTTTCTTGATAAACGAAAACCCGAAGTTCTGCGTTTTGAAATCCGATTGACCAGCCGAAAAATAAAGCCGTTGTTTAATTCGCTGGGCTTCAAACAGAAATGCACCTTGGATGAATTATTCAATGCCAGCCTTTCACGCGCCGTTTTGCTGCATTATTGGGAAGCCATTACAAACGGGCTGTATTTGATGAATATAGACACAAAGGACATTGAACGCCTTGTCCACGCCGTTCGCGCTGCCTTCCCGAAAAAACGCCCCTGCAAAATCATGGAAATGATCGGCTTTGTTGTTGCCTGTCAGAATTTGGGCGTTCGCGGCGCAAGGCTTGCGCTGGGGCTGAAAAATCATCAATGGTACAGGTTAAAAGCAGATACAAAAGTTTTGGAAAATAATAAAACCTGCCCTCGCTTTTTAATCCTGAACGGGATAAAACAACAACTGGTAGAATTTGTGCCGTTGGTTAAAGACGATATTGTCGTGGATGGATTACTCAAGAAAGGGGCTATAATTTGATTGACCCTCACAACAATATAAACAACGATACATATACTTTTTATGTCTAGTGTGGATTGCTTTGATTATGACAGAACAAAAAATAGAAGAAGACCTAATCAGCAAACTGACTGATCTAAAATATACATATCGCCCCGATATTCGTGACCGTGCATCACTGGAAGCAAATTTTCGTCAAAAATTTGATGAGCTTAATCATGTAAAATTGACGGATAGCGAGTTTGAACGCTTGCTGGAACTCATTATTTCGCCGGACGTATATACGGCATCCCGCACTTTGCGCGAACGCAATAGTTTTGAGCGCGATGACGGAACAACGCTTTTTTATACGTTGGTCAATATCAAGGACTGGTGTAAAAACACTTTTGAGGTCATCAATCAGCTTCGCATCAATACGGATAACAGCCATCACCGCTATGATGTTATTCTACTGATTAACGGCGTTCCAGTCGTTCAAATCGAATTGAAAACATTAGCGATAAGCCCCCGCAGAGCGATGCAACAGATTGTTGATTACAAAAACGATGCAGGCAATGGCTATGGCAAAACCTTGATGTGCTTTATGCAGCTTTTCATCGTCAGCAATCGAAGTGATACATGGTATTTTGCAAATAATAATAGCAGGCATTTCAGCTTTGATGCGGATGAGCGTTTCTTGCCGCTTTATCAGTTTGCATCCAAAGATAACAAAAAGATCGTACAGCTTGACAGCTTCGCCGATCATTTCCTTGTGAAATGCACGCTGGGGCAAATGATAAGCCGTTATATGGTTTTGGTGGCAAGCGAACAAAAACTTTTGATGATGCGCCCCTATCAGATTTACGCCGTCAAAGCGATTGTGGATTGTATCCATCAAAATTGCGGGAACGGGTATATCTGGCATACAACGGGAAGCGGCAAGACTCTGACATCGTTCAAGGCATCAACGCTTTTGAAAGACAATCCGGATATTGATAAATGCCTGTTCGTTGTTGACCGCAAAGACCTTGACCGCCAAACACGCGAAGAGTTCAACCGCTTTCAGGAAGGTTGCGTTGAAGAAAACACAAATACTGAAACCATGGTGCAACGCCTTCTATCGGAAGATTATGCGGATAAGGTCATCGTGACCACAATCCAGAAACTTGGGTTGGCACTTGATGAGAATAGCAAAAGAAACAAAAGAAAAGTAAAGCAAGGGAAAGAGACATACAAAGAGCGTTTAAAATCTTTGAGCGATAAGCGCATTGTCTTTATTTTCGATGAATGTCACCGTTCACAATTCGGCGAAAACCACAAAGCAATCAAAGAATTTTTCCCGAATGCCCAGCTTTTCGGATTTACCGGAACGCCAATCTTTGAGAAAAACGCCACCTATCAGCAAATAGAGGGGCAACAAGCATCCTATAAAACAACGGAAAGCATTTTCCAAAAAGAACTTCACCCCTATACCATCACCCATGCGATTGAAGATCGCAACGTCCTGCGCTTTCATGTTGATTATTTTAAGCCGGAAGGCAAGAACAAACCCAAATCCGGCGAACCTATTGCAAAGAAAGCCGTTATCGAAGCAATACTGGAAAAGCATGACGCGGCAACGGCGGGGCGAAAATTCAATGCAATTTTGGCAACATCATCCATCAATGATGCCATCGAATATTTTGAACTTTTCAAGGAAATTCAGGACAAAAAACGCGAAGATGATGCCGAATTTGTCCCCTTAAACATTGCTTGCGTATTTTCACCGCCAGCCGAAGGCAACACGGATGTAAAGCAATTACAAGAAGACTTACCGCAAGAACAGGAAGACAACAAAAAAGACCCCGAAGCCAAAAAAGCCGCCTTGAAAGCTATTCTGGCGGATTATAACGCGCAGTATAAAACCAATCACACCATCGGCGAATTTGATCTATATTATCAGGACGTGCAAAAACGCATCAAGGATCAGCAATATCCAAATTGCGACCTGTCCCATGCAGAGAAAATAGATATTGTGATTGTCGTTGATATGCTTCTCACGGGCTTCGATTCAAAATTCCTGAACACGCTCTATGTTGATAAAAAACTCAAATATCATGGGCTTATTCAGGCATTTTCGCGCACAAACCGCATTTTGAACGACACAAAGCCTTACGGGAATATTCTGGATTTCCGCCAGCAACAAGATGCAGTCAATGACGCAATCACATTGTTTTCCGGCGAAAAAGGCGAAAATGCAAAAGAAATCTGGCTGGTAGAAAAAGCCCCCGTGGTCATTGGCAAGCTGGACACCGCCGTTCAAAAACTCAACGAATTTATGCAATCGCAAGGGCTGGAAGGCAAACCCGAAGACGTGCCGAATATTCGCGGAGATGCGGCGCGTAGCCAGTTCGTCAATCTGTTCAAGGAAGTGCAACGCCTGAAAACCCAGCTTGACCAATATACAGACCTGAGCGAAGACAACAAACAAACCATTGAACAAGTCATCCCGAAAGAACAGCTTCAAGGGTTCAAGGGCGTATATATCGACACCGCCCAGCGTTTGAAAGCACAGCAAGATAAAGGCGGAGAAAATACCGCGCCCGAAGTGCAGGAACTTGATTTTGAATTTGTTCTCTTTGCATCCGCCGTGATTGATTATGATTATATCATGGGGCTGATTGCGGGCTATTCGTCCGCCAAGCCTGAAAAGCAAAAAATGAGCCGCGACCAACTGATCGGGCTTATTCTGTCTGATGCAAAATTCATGGATGAGCGCGAAGATATTACCGCCTATATTGACACGTTAAAGGTTGGTGAGGGTTTAAGCGAAAAGGACATCCGCAAAGGTTACGAAGCCTTCAAGGCGAAAAAGAACGCCGAAGAATTACAGCGCATTGCCAAGAAACACGAAATTGACATCACCGCCTTGCAAAGCTTCATTGATACAATCATCCGCCGCATGATCTTTGACGGGGAGCAATTAAGCGACCTTCTTGCCCCGCTTGGATTGGGCTGGAAACTCCGCGCACAAAGGGAACTGGCCTTAATGGCTGATCTTATTCCTCTATTGAAGAAACGCAGCAATGGGCGCGAAATTTCGGGGTTAAACGCCTATGAGTAAGACAAGCGAACAAAAAACATGCGTGCCGAAGCGGCGTTTCCCCGAATTTTGGGATGCGGGGGCGTGGGATTATCCAGTTTTAGAAAAGGTTTATACATTCAAAGTTACAAATTCTTTTTCCAGAGAAAAATTAAACTATGAAAAAGGCACAGTTAAAAATATTCATTACGGCGACATACATACGAAATTCTCAACATTATTCGACATAACAAAAGAAAAAGTACCGTTTATAAACCCAGATCAAGAAATCGGAAATATTAAGCAAGAAAATTATTGCCTTGAAGGCGATGTGATCTTTGCCGATGCCTCAGAAGATATGGATGATATTGGAAAAAGCATCGAAATTGTAAATTTGAATAATGAAAAACTACTTGCCGGATTGCATACGCTTTTAGCCAGACAGATAAAGCCAAGGTTAGTTACTGGTTTTGCGGGTTATTTGTTTAAATCTCGAAATGTCCGCATTCAAATTCAGAAAGAAGCGCAAGGCGCAAAAGTTTTAGGCATCTCGGCTGGTCGTCTTTCTAACATAAAATTGCCAATTCCGCATATAACAGAAGAACAACAAAAAATTGCTGATTGTCTGTCATCCATTGATGATTTGATTACCGCGCAGGGGAAGAAGGTCGAGGCATTAAAGGATCATAAAAAGGGGTTGATGCAACAGCTTTTCCCCGCCGAAGGTCAAACCCGCCCCGCCACCCGCTTCCCCGAATTTCAGGATGCGGGGGATTGGGAAGAAAAACCGCTTGGAAAAATTGCAAAAGTTTTGCAAGGCTCTGGGTTCCCTACCCAATACCAAGGGAATATCAACGCGGAATATCCATTTTACAAAGTTAGTGACATTTCAAATTCTATTCAAAAAGGCGAAAACCATATCAAGGAAGCCGCAAATTACATTGATGAAGCAATACGCGAAAAATTGAAGGCTAAACTTATTCCGGTAGGCACAACAATTTTTGCAAAAATTGGAGAGGCCATTCGATTAAACAGACGCGTAATGACAACAGAGCCGTGCCTAATAGATAATAATGTTGCCGGACTGAAAAGGATTAAATCCGAAACGATTGATTTGTTTATTTACTATACCATGTTACGGATTGATTTGGCTGACCATTGTGGGGGAGCTGTTCCCTCTATCAACAAAACTACTCTTGAAAATATTCTGATCGTTTGCCCTGAAATTCCAGAACAAGAACGTATTGCCGATTGTCTGTCATCCATTGATGATTTGATTACCGCGCACACGAAAAAATTGGACGCCCTGAAAGACCACAAAAAGGGATTGATGCAACAGCTTTTCCCCTCTGCGGATGATATGGATTAAGGGGGAAGATAATGGCACTCAAAGATATTGCAAAAACTCTTAAAGACGCAAAAGAAAATATCATTCTGATCTATGCGTTTAATGCCACCGGAAAAACACAGCTTTCCGTGGCGTATAAGGATGCAACCAAAGAAGACGATAAGCATTCCGGCGTGTATTATAACGCCTACAGCGAGGATATTTTTGTCTGGGATAATGATACGGAAAACGATGAAGAAAATATCAGATTGGTTGTAAATCCATCGAGCCTGAATAAACATCATAGCAATTTGACCGAAGAAAAAATTTTTAAAAAATTAGAACCTTTTAAGCCAAAATATGATTTTAGGTTTGAAGCTGATTCAAATGGTGAAATTCAGTCTATATCCTTCTTTTTTGCAGATAATAAGGATAAAAATATTAAAATTTCTAGGGGTGAAGAACGTATCTTTGTTTGGTGCTTCTATTTAGCTTTGTTTGATGTTCAGGGGTGGGCAGACATACAATCTAAGCACTTTTTTATTGATGATCCGGTTTCAAGTCTAGACGATCATAATATTTTTGTGACTGTATCAACGCTTTTCGATTTGATTGAAGCCCATCAAGACAAAAGAAAATTCATCATCACAACCCATCATATAGGGTTTTTCTCTATTCTTGTGAACTGGTTAACCAAGGGTGAGAAGGCAGACAAATACAAGAAAAATACAAAACTCTTCATTTTAAGTAATAAGTCCGGTGAATTGACATTGGAAAGCCCGAAGAATGATGTTTTCCTATACCATTTACACCTTATGCAAACGCTGGACAAAGCCGTAAACGAAAAACTTTTCGCCTTCCATTTTGCTTTGCTTCGTCAGGTTCTTGAAAATATCGCGTCCTTTTTGGGCGTGGGACAATTGGGATATGTTCTTAACCAGATCGGCATTGAAGACGAAGGGCGAGTGGCAAGCATTTTGAACACGCTATCGCATAAAAATGTTTATCATTATGAATCTGAAACTCTGGGCGATGATAACGAAAAACTTTTCAAAGAAATATTTGGACTGATTCAAGCCAAATACAAATTTGTATTACATGCAGGATAAAAAGATATGACCGAAGAACAGCAAAAAAAATTAGGGCAAACACTTTGGGCGATTGCTGATAAGCTGCGCGGCGCGATGAACGCGGATGATTTCCGTGATTATATGCTGTCATTCATCTTCTTGCGGTATTTATCGGATAATTACGAAGAAGCGGCGAAGAAAGAACTCGGCTCTGATTATCCGGATGCACTTCCCGATATTTTGAAAAAACTTGAAGTAAAGAACCCTTTAGAACTTTGGTACAAAGAAAATCCCGATGATGTGGGGGCGTTTGAAGAGCAAATGCGCCGTAAAATGCACTATGTCATTGAGCCGCAACACCTTTGGAGCAGTATCGCCGAAATGGCACGCACGCAGGACGGGGATGTGCTGAAAACCCTGCATGAAGGTTTTAAATATATCGAAGAAGAATCCTTTGCCAGCACGTTTCAGGGGTTGTTCTCTGAAATCAATCTGACATCCGATAAACTTGGCAAAACCAATGCTGAACGCAATGCCAAGCTCTGCGATGTTATCACAGAAATTGCGAAAGGGTTATCGCAGTTTTCAACCGATAGCGATACTCTGGGCGATGCGTATGAATATTTGATCGGACAATTTGCTTCGGGTTCAGGAAAAAAGGCAGGCGAGTTTTATACCCCTCAACAGATTTCGGATATTTTGTCCGCTATTGTCACGCTGGACAGCCAAGACCCAACAACGGGCAAGAAAAAGCATTTGGAAAGCGTTCTGGATTTTGCTTGCGGCTCTGGATCATTGCTTTTGAATGTCCGCAATCAACTTGGCAATCACGGGATTGGCAAGATATACGGGCAGGAAAAGAATATCACGACCTATAACTTGGCGCGGATGAATATGCTTTTGCACGGAGTGAAGGATACGGAGTTCGAGATTTTTCACGGGGATACGCTGGAAAATGACTGGGATATGCTGCGCGAAGCCAATCCGGCAAAGAAACCTTATTTCGATGCGATTGTTGCCAACCCGCCGTTTAGTCTTCGCTGGGAACCTAGTGACGCTATGGGTGATGATTTCCGCTTTAAGAATTATGGCCTTGCCCCGAAATCCGCCGCCGATTTCGCCTTTTTGCTGCATGGTTTTCATTATTTGAAACAAGAAGGCACTATGGCGATTATCCTGCCCCATGGGGTTTTGTTTCGTGGCGGCGCGGAAGAGCGCATTCGCAAGAAACTTTTGATTGATGGCAATATTGACACTGTGATCGGCCTGCCTGCCAATCTGTTTTATTCGACCGGAATCCCCGTTTGTATTCTGGTTTTGAAAAAATGTAAAAAGCCCGATGATGTTTTGTTTATCAATGCCAGCGAGCATTTCGATAAGGGTAAACGGCAAAACCAACTTTCACGCGGTCATATCAAAAAAATTATTGAAACCTATCAATTCCGCAAGGAAGAAGATCGCTATTCCAAACGTGTGTCTCTGGAAGAAATTGCAAAAAAGCATGACTATAATTTGAATATTTCCCGCTATATCAGCACCGCCGAAGCAGAAAAAGAAATTGTTTTGGAAGATGTAAACGCTGAATTGGAGCGTTTAGAGAAAGATATTGTGAAGGCCACGGAACTACATAATACATTTCTTGATGAGCTTAAATTGCTGCGTTTGTATATCGGGAAGAGTGACAAGTAAGGGAATCGGGATGGCTTTAAATTTGGAAAAATCTTTTGACGAAGCGATGCTGGATATATATCGCAGAGCAAAGAGCGAAGCCAAGTACAATGCTACGCGATTTCTGGAAATGTTACATACGCATGGCGGACTGGAAACGGCACGTATTTTAATCAACGACACCAGACAATCGGATGGTTATACTGAATTGTATTTGAGGGGCAAACTTGATTTGACCGTTGAAGCGGTAGTTATTGATAATCCCAAATGGCATTCATTGTTTACAAAAGACGAATTGGAAAAGGCCAGAAAAAGACTTGCTGATAACGGGTATTTTTCAAAATAAAACAATAGCCGCCTTGATGGTTCGTGTTTGATGTTTTATTATCGAACTTGAAATTGAACAAGGTAACGATAATGAAAGCTGTAATACTCGCCCGTGTGTCCACAAAGGATCAGGAAGATTTTGGTCATTCCCTGCCTGCCCAGACCCAGAAACTTCGTGAATATGCCGAAAAGAAAGGTTTTGAAGTTATCAAGGAATTTTCCTTTTCCGAAAGTGCCGGAACAAAAATCCGCAAGAAATTCGAAGAAGTCCTGACCTTCCTGAAAAACCAGAAAGAAATGCCTGTCTTGCTCTGTCAGAATGTTGACCGTGTAACGCGCAATTTCCGCGATGCCGTTGATCTTGATGATATGCGGATCAATAACGGCCTTGAAATCCATTTCGTTCAGGATGGCTTTATTTTGAGCAGTAAAGCTGGCGGCGGCGAAATGTTTATGTGGGAAGCAAAAGTCTTTTTGGCAAAACAATATATCAATCGCCTGACCGATGATGCCGTTCGCAGTATGAATCACAAAATAGAGCATGGAGAATGGGTCAGCAAAGCCCCGCTAGGCTATTTAAGCATTAAAGACCCCAAAACCAACCGTAGCACGGTTATTGTCGATCAGGAACGCGCATTTCTTGTTAAACGGCTGTTTCAGGAATACGCAACCGGAACATGCTCCCTCACCGAATTACAGCGCAAATCGAAAGACTGGGGGCTTCGGACGTTAAAAGGCAATCCGATTACACCGCAAACTCTGCACAGGCTTATTCAAAACCCGTTTTATTACGGGGTTATGCTTTTAAAGGGCAAACAGTACCCGCATAATTACCCGCCGATTATCAGCAAGGAACTATTCGATAGCTGCCAACGTATAAGGCTGGGCAACGGGCGCACAAAAGCCGTGAAAGAAACAAAGCATCCGTTTATATTCAGGGGGCTTATGACTTGCGCTGTCACAGGGCGCAAAGTTACGAGCGATTTGAAAAAGGGTAAATATGTTTATCTGATTAGCCACGACCCTGAAAATCCCAAAAAGAAAATCTTTACGCCCGAAACAAAAATCATGGAACAGATTGAAACCGTGTTCCGATCAATTCAAATTCCCGATGATGTTCTGTCCGAAATCATAAACCACTTGAAACAAACGCACGAATTGGAAAAAGAATTTCACCATACATCAATTAAACGCCTGCACCGTGAAAGCGAAGACCTGTCCAAAAAACTGGATAAGCTGACCGATCTTTTGCTAGATGAGAGTATTACAAAGGATATATATCACAAAAAGCATCAAGACATGACCCAACGTCAATTTGAAATCAACAAGGAACTGGAACAACACCATGAAGGCAATGACCAGTTCAAAATCGCGCTGTCTATGCTGGTTACACTGGCATCGAAAGCATGGGATATTTTTGAAAGTTCGAATCTTGATGAAAAACGCCAGTTAATGGGATACGTATTTTCGAACTTGGAATTGGAAGGTGGAAAGCTGCGCTATGCCTTGAATACGCCATTTAACCTGTTCGCAGATTTGGCATTTTATCAAAATTGGCATCCCGTACGGGATTCGAACCCGTGTTGCCGCCGTGAAAGGGCGGT
>DCKO01000089.1:0-7237 GCA_002320665.1 Micavibrio sp. UBA1672 | reverse complement strand
GTGTCCTAGGCCTCTAGACGAACGGGACGCAAGAGATGTTGCCTTCAAGACTGAGGCTTTATAATAGATGAACCCCCTATAAATCAAGTCTTTCTTTTATAATTTCATATAAATAAATTACGCGGGCAGGTAAAATGCCCTCTGATCATTATATTTCCATGCATTTTAATGCAATTTTATACCCAGTTACGGAAAACCCTTCCAAATTGCATCAGTAATATAATCCGGTGCCAGATGGGCATAATACCGCTCGGTCATCCTGGTATCGGCATGCCCCAGTTGCTGGGAAATAACCTGCACGGAGTCCTCCCCCTGCATGGCCTCCTCACTATTATCCGGCGGCAAATATTCTTGCACTCGGCTCTTTCGTGTTCGCTTTGGTGCCTTGACCAGATTTTCCTGCCATGCCCTTATCCGGATGGTGGTTAATTCTGAAATCTTTATAGTCCCCAATTCAGGCAAGATATGAGCGTTAATGATAATTCTGCTCTCCCGAGAGACTTACGGTGTAACCGGAACCATTCAAGATGTAGATATGCTGCATCCTCAACCATATAAGGTTTTTCATTCATAATAGTGGAGACTGTTGCTCGGCCCTATGCAAAGATCAAGTTGCTTATTTTTCTATTTCAACCACTTACCAAAAGAGCTCTGGTTCAAGTTTATGTTTGGCTGCGTCAATCAGCTCCTTGTCGTTTTTTACCACCGACTAAAGACCATTGCCCTTGGGCTTACTGTTCCTCTTTCGCCGAATACATTACATCCGTGCGAATGACATATTTCATCCCGCTGATCACATCATCTCCACGATGGAAAATAGGATGAAAAAACACCAATGCATTTCCCTTCTTGGGAGTAACCGAAAAATCTTCATACACGAGCGGCGAACGAAATGAAGAGAAGGAAGTCGTCCCACCTTCATAATCATCGTTGAGATAAACCAAAAAAGTCAGTT
Organism: Micavibrio sp. UBA1672; assembly: GCA_002320665.1. Classification (GTDB taxonomy): domain Bacteria; phylum Pseudomonadota; class Alphaproteobacteria; order Micavibrionales; family Micavibrionaceae; genus UBA1672. The sequence continues at coordinate 6,282 of DCKO01000089.1, read as the reverse complement.
GGCTTTTCTCCCCGTTTTCACGCACGAAGCTACCATCAAGATGCCAGTCAAATTTTTGACCAACATTATACCTGTAAAAGCGAAACCGTTCATTTAGCCCTATGGCCGTTCGTCCGCTAAACACTTCGGGAACAAACGGTTTGGCTTTATCCCACAAATCGCGTGCATAGTGGGTGCTATCATAAATAATACGATCATTATTACGGATTTCTTCATTACGCTCCGCTCCATCTTCTGAAATTATCAAAGCATCTTCGTAGCCATGATCCTCACTCCACTGAATCCAGCGGTCGCATTCCTCATGGGTCATGAAGTCTTCAATTTCAAAAATATAGTTTTCAATATGCGTAGTCAGTTTCATTGTTTTTCTCCTGTCTTAAGCTTACATTTCCTCGCTTAAGAACCATCATTTCATTTGAGCGCTCTCTATGTTGCGAACAAAGAAATGCGTATTTTCATTTCCGTTTCTTCGGTACAGCATTGCAGGTCTGCGCCCTGTATCTTTCATCTTTCCTGTCTCTTCCAGAATGTCTGCCCTGAGTATTCTGCGGCGAAAAGATTTATGATCCATCGCAGCGCCCATAATGATTTCGTAAACATTTTGCAGTTCTGCGAGCGTAAATTCCTCTGGCATCAAATGAACCGGCAAAGAGGTGTAGAGCACTTTACTTTTTAAGCGTTCTGTGCATTCCTCCAAAATATGAGCATGATCGAAAGCAAGCTTCTCTTTCACTTTCCCATCTGTGACAGCCGACCATTTTATGTCTGTTGCGCCTTGTCCGGCTTCCAGCTCAACACCTTCGGAAGGGATTAGGGCAAAATAGACCGTTGTGACTGACCATCCGCGCGGATCACGGCTCTTGCTTCCGAATGAGCAAAACTGTTCAAGATACGGCGTTTTAACACCTGTCTTTTCCTTCAGCTTGCGCTTTGCCGTATCAAGCAATTCCTGATCGTTATGAACATCAATAAAACCGCCAACCAAGCTCCATTGCCCTTGAGCAGGGTGGTTTTCACGCTTCATAATCAAGGTCTTGAGCACTCCGCCAGATACCGTGAAAATCACGGTATCTACGGAAACATTCGGACGATCAAAGGCATTAGCATCATAGGCTTTTAAAAAATCTTTCTCGGTTTTATAAGGTTCTTTTTTCATTCCTTTTCCTTATCCGTATACGTGCCTATTACTTCGATTTTGCCCACTATATTGGCGTTTAGTTCCTCAAGTTCTTCGGCAGGTATCCACCATTCAGTATGATATGATGCTCCTACTGTATGAATATCATATCTATCCATGAAGGATTTTTGCACCTCGAACTTGGTAACATAACCAATTTTACTGGCTTTGATATTCCACTTTGTAGCTATTTCTCTAGCATAACGTTCGTTTGTCACTGGATAAAAAATAGGCTGCTCAGGCAATCGGGGCGGCCACTTTGTGAAGCCGCTCCCTTTTACCAATTCCAGTTCATTAGGGCCTGTTGGCCTATAGAGTGTAATTGTTTTATTCATTACGCTGCCTTTCCTATTGCTTTAAGTGTGCCATTTAAGGCGTCGTCTAATCTAGCTCTGACCTCGGCAAGACTTTGATCTTTGACCAGTTTACCGTCTTCATAGACAACCTCTAACGCACCTTGTTTTTCCTGCTCTTCGGTTTGTTGGTCATGAAGAATGTAAGTTCCGTTTACGTCTTCAACACGGAGCAAACCTTTGGCAGATTTTTTTATGCCGTTATCGGTTTTAGGGTCTTTGAAGATGTCTCTACGTTCTCCATTCACAACGCCGCTTGTTGCTTTCATGGCAAAACCAAAATTATCACGGGTTACGTATTGGTAAGTATACGAACCGACACCAAAGACAACATTACCAGAAGCAAACCCTTTGGCAGCCAAACCAGTGACTATCGCCTCTGCCCTGTCCAAAGAGATGGAATCCCCGTAGATCAAACCAATATGCTCATCCAGCATCTTGTAGCCTGTTTCGGTTATAGTGCCTCCAAATACATCCCAGAGGCATTCTATAGCACCTTTATGCTCAGGCGTACCTGCCGGAGCTTCAGGATTACCACAGACGATCTTTACAGGATCACCACTGTCAGGACGTATGACCAATTTTCCTTCACGTGCCATGATATCGTTTTTCAGAGTTTTGACATAGCTTGTCACAACCTGCCAGAAGTCCCACGTATCAGAGACTATTGAAACAATGCCTTTTGGATATGTTTGCGTGATCAGCCGTCTGAAGGTTTCAAGCTCCCCGTCCTGCATTCCCATACACATCACAGAATGCTCGGTCGCAGGAACAGAAAACCCTACAGGCCCTTTCTCTGCATCTGCACCATAATAATCTTCCACCATATCAATGGCCGGAACAGTATCCGTTCCCCAGAAAGATGTCAGGTGTGCTGCCCCGCTTAACAAGGAATCCTGTAGGCTTGATAATCCTCTGAAAGAAAAGTCATGGGCCTGAAACTGCACAAAGTCCAAAGGTGTTCCTGTTTTCACTGCATATTGACTAAGCAATCTTTTATACTCGAATGCCGTAGTTGCAGACGTCATCGGCTTCCATAAATAACAGGAGATCACACTCTCGATATAATTGGTAAGCCAGAAGAAATCGGGATGGGTATTAACCACCGTTAAAACCGGAACACCAATAGGAACACGGCTGCCCTCTGGCAATGCCTTGATTTTCAGAGGCAAGTACCCCAGATCATGCAAGGCTTCTATATGCTCTAATGTAAAAGCATCAGGGCCAAGGGCATTATCCATCCGGCGTTTATAGGCTTTTACAACCTGCTCTTTCGGAAGATCAAAAAAGTTTTCTTTCCAGACATCCATCAAGAAATGCTTGATGAAATACTGAAGACCGAACATCACGATTTTCTTATCGTAGTCACTTAAGACCTTCGCATGCTTTGCACTGCGTGGTGTAAAATTGGAATACACCTCGCTCGTACCATGAGGGTACTGGCTTCTGTGGTCTGCTTTGTAAAAGTCTATGGCTGTTAAAGGATTAATTTTCATCGTTTCTCTCCTTTCCTGTAACAGTTAAAAAATCTGCGTCAATTTGATTTGGGGTTAAGAATGTGTGAACACAAAACACATGCGTGAAATGCTCTTTCAGAACCTCCAGCCCTTTTGAAAAAATGCCATGGGTGACATAAAGATAAAGTTTGCCTGCGCCATGATCTTTGAGAGTTTTAGCAAGCTCTGTAAATGTGCGGCCACCATCACAAATATCATCCAAAATAATTAAGTCTTTACCCGCAACATCACCATGCACTTCCGAATGCGTAATGTGTCCGGTTTTTGTATCACGCACCTTACTGCAAGAAATCACATCAAAACCATAATGATCGGCCACAGCTTGTGTTTTATGAGCCGCTCCCTTATCGGGTGAAACCAAAGTCAGCTTATGACTTTGAATAAAATCATGCACCGCGCCTTTAACCAAATCGGCCTGCGTAATAACCTGACAATTTTGCAGCGCATCCACAATCACATCGGAATGCGGATCAAGTACTGTAATTGATCGGCAATTAAGACCGTTGATTAAATCTGCCATAACTTTGGCGCTGAATGCTTCCCCTTTATTACAAACACGATCCTGACGGGCGTAAGGGAAATAAGGGATAATCAAATCAATTTTTGTTTGCGGATTTTCCTGACGAACAGCATCAACCACCATCAACAAACGCATAATGTCATCTGAATTATAAAGATATGCCTCAATGTTTGTGACATCGTCAATTTTAATATTTTCAATAGTGACATGACATTCGCCACCACTGAAAGCGAATGTTTTTATCGGCTGTTTGTTGACTGTAATTGTCATTTTTCTATCCTCAATTTATTTATGGCCTAGAGCCATTAAATATATAATGGCACAGTGCCATTTATAGAGTCAATAAAAAAATATAAAAAACTTCTTGCAATATAGTGCACTATGCACTAATTATTCCTTCGTCGGGTCGGAACAAAAGGGTTATCGCTGAAATCGACAACCTCCCTTTTGGGCATACATATCCGGCATTTATTTTTATAGCAGTCCGGGCCGGAGATTTTGGATTATCGAGCCAAGTTCCTAGGTCGCCGGTTCAAATCCGGCCAATATGCCTTGGTATATTGTAGCTCAGTGGTAGAGCAAGGATAGAAACCCAGAATTACATACATGCCCGTTCTGCGATAAAAATATAATGCCCCCGCCTGCTTTTAGTGCGGGGGTTATTTTTTTAATGAAAGGAGTAGAACAATGGACTACAGAGCAGTATTTGCAAAAAAAGACACACAGACTTCCCAGTCTGAAGCTCTGGCAGGTATGACAGAAAATAGCGCCGGTGGATATGCTTATCCGGTGAATGACTGGACACGCCTGAACCGTTTTCTGATCCTTGGATCTGAAGGCGGAACATATTATGTGGGTCAGCGCCCCCTAACCATCGAAAACGCAAAGAGTATCGAGCGTTGCATTGATGAGGATGGTGTGCGTGTTGTTGAAACAGTTATTGCTGTTTCCGATGAAGGCCGTGCGCCCAAGAATGATCCTGCACTTTTTGTGTTGGCCATGGCGGCTGGACTTGGTGATGAAGATACGCGTAAAGCGGCCTTCGCTGCCTTGCCAAAAGTGGCTCGTACGGGCACGCATTTATTCCATTTCGCCCATTTCATCGAAGGTTTTCGTGGATGGGGTCGTGGATTGCGGCGTGCAGTTGCAAATTGGTATCTGGCAATGGATGCTGAACGCTTGAGTCTGCAGCTTGTAAAATACAAGCAGCGCGACGGGTGGTCTCATCGAGACTTGCTACGCTTGGCTCACCCTAAAACGGAGGATGCAGATAGACGCGCTTTGTTTGGATGGACTGTGCAGCCCGACAATGATAATGCCGTTCAGCAGGCAGCGGAGAATTTCCGCCTGATTGATGGCATGATCAAGTTGCAAGGTGTTACCGATGCGTCAGCCGCAGTAAAAATTATCCGGCAATATTCCCTGCCTCGTGAAGCTGTTCCTACGAAACTTCTGAATGAAAGGGGCGTGTGGAATGCCTTGCTTGAGGATATGCCACTGACGGCTATGATCCGTAACCTTGGAAAGATGTCTACAAGCGATATTGGCTTGCTTACAAACGGATCCAAGGCTGCGAATTATGTCGCAGATACATTGCGGACAAAAGATGCCTTGCGTAAGGCACGCATTCATCCATTGACCCTTTTGACGGCGCAAAAAACCTATGCGGTTGGACGCGGCCTTAAAGGTAAGCTGGAATGGGCGCCTGTATCTTCTATCATAGATGCGCTGGACGATGCGTTTTACAAATCTTTCAGCAATATCGAGCCTACAGGTAAGCGCATAATGATTGCTCTGGATGTTTCCGGTTCTATGCAGCAAAGAATAGCCGGCTCTGCCATTATGGCGAGCGAAGCATCTGCTGCTATGGCACTAGTGACAGCAGCCTGCGAAAAGCATGTCCATATTGTTGGATTTTCAGCTGGTGACGACTGGAATCCTATTAAACATTTCGGGAAAAGCAAGCCTGCAAATAGATATTGGGAGCCAGGTATTAAACCGCTACCAATTTCCGCGAAACAACGTCTGGATGATGTCCAGAAGGTTATCGCTCAGCAGACTTTCGGTGCCACTGATTGTGCTTTGCCGATGCTGTATGCGATGGATAAGAATCTGGAGGTTGATGCATTCGTGATTTATACGGATAGCGAAACCTGGTTTGGAGACATCCATCCTGTGGAAGCCTTGCGTAAATACCGTCAGAAAACGGGTATTGCAGCAAAACTTGTTGTTGTTGGTATGACATCTAACGGGTTTACTATCGCGGATCCGAATGATGCCGGCATGATGGATATTGTTGGCTTTGATACTGCCGCTCCGTCTATGATCAGTGATTTCATACGGGGAGAAAGTCAATAAGCCAGAAGGTATTTGCAGGAGATATTAAATGACAAACTCACCCGCAAAACATAGCTCTAAAGAAGCCATGAGCCCTGAAGAGTTACGTGAAGCGGGTGAGTTTTTATTCGGAGATTGGGGCTGGCAAACAAAACTGGCCAGAGAATTAAAAGTTGATGGCAGTACAGTGCGACGCTGGCTATCAGGTAAGGTGCCGATACCCGGACTTGCGGCTGTGGCCATTGAATTACTGGTGCGTTTGAGAAAAATCGAACAGAAAACGTAATTTGAAGCCCGCTCTATACAAAGGAGCGGGTTTTTTGATTTTTAGGATAAGGCAAAATGCTTTTAACGATTACAACGACACATAAACCGGCA
>DCKO01000120.1:7690-8388 GCA_002320665.1 Micavibrio sp. UBA1672 | reverse complement strand
TCGGGAAATCAATAATCCAGCAAAGCTTATACACGCCCTGCTCCCGCGCAGCCTCATGCCCCTCTGGCAATGCATTGCAAATCGCATCACGCGCTAGCCCTGCAAACTTCGCAGCCTCAAGCTCCTGATTACAAACAAAGAACACAGCATCTCCATCTTCCAGATTAGCTGTCTCTTTAAGAGCATCCTGAGCACCTTGAGGAATAAACTTGGCAATCGGACCTTTACCCTCGCCATCGTCAAACAGAATATAACCTAACCCCGGCGCACCTTGCCCTTGCGCCCAAGAATTGAGCTTATCAAAAAAACTACGAGGCTGATCGGAAACCTTTGGTGCGCGGATCGCACGAACCACACCGCCCTTCGCAATGACACCTTTAAAGGCTTTAAACTCGACATCATCACGCCCAAATACTTCTGTCACATCAACAATCTCAAGCGGATTTCTTAGGTCAGGCTTATCAGACCCATATTTCAGCATCGCCTCTTTATAAGGGATAGACTCGCACCAGATCACCTCACGCTTCTCACCAGTGAAATCAGCAAAATCATTGAATATACCTTCAATCACGGGCTGGACCGTATTATGCACATCATCTTGCGCCACAAAGCTCATCTCGACATCAAGCTGATAAAACTCGGCCAAACGGTCGGCGCGACCATCTTCATCGCGGAAACATGGTGCAATCTGGAAATAT
>DCKO01000120.1:0-7389 GCA_002320665.1 Micavibrio sp. UBA1672 | reverse complement strand
TCTCTAAAACATGGTGCAATCTGGAAATATTTATCAAAGCCGCTCATCATCAAAAGCTGCTTGAATTGCTGCGGCGCTTGCGGCAAAGCGTAGAACTTACCCGGATGCAAACGCGAGGGCACAAGATAATCCCGTGCACCTTCCGGTGAGCTCGCCGTCAGGATCGGAGTCTGGAATTCCTGAAAACCCTGATCCCACATTTTGTTCCGCATCGCCGCAATGACATTGTTACGAAGGCGAATTTTCTTTTGCATCCCCTCGCGGCGTAAATCCAGATAACGATATCTCAAGCGGATATCCTCACCCGCACCATCATCCTCATAAACCTGAAATGGAATCACATCGGCGGCTGATTGTACTTCTGCACTATCAATATAAATTTCAATCTCGCCAGTTGGCATTTTCGGGTTAATCGTATCTTCAGAACGCGCACGCACTTTTCCTACGATTGTGACCACACTTTCCACACGCCACTTACTGGCCTCTTCCAGAAGTGGAGAACTTTCCTCGACGATACATTGCGTCAAACCATGCGTATCGCGCAAAATCACGAAAAGCACACCACCCAAATCATAAATCCGGTGAATCCAGCCAGATAGCTTGACCTCTTGATCAATATGTTCTTTTCTTAGCTCTGAACAATTATGTGTTCTAAATGCATGCATGTCTTTTTAACCCTTTAGTTTTGAAACTCTGTTTAAGCATAAAGGCCGCACGATACCAAGTGTTTTTTTACAAAGGACTGACTTTAGAGCAAAGAGCATTTAAATTGAATTAGGCACAAGAAACGAAATGTACAACCACGTCATAAGTGACGAAGTAACGCAATTCAATTTAAACAATCAAAGCTCTAATTATGGAAGATAGGCTCTGGACGAAATAGCGGAATATTGTATTATGCTTATCCAAGCTATGTAAGGTATCCATGATTACTATTTCGACATCACAGGATTTGAAGCAATTTTGCGAGCGCCTATCGGATAAACCCTTTATCACTATTGATACGGAATTCATGCGGGAAAAAACATATTTCCCGAAACTTTGCCTGATCCAGATCGGCGCCCCTGACAAAAATGCAGTAGCCATTGATCCCTTAGCAAAAGATATAGACTTAACGCCTGTATTCGACCTATTGCAAAATAAAAAACTGCTCAAAGTCTTTCATGCCGGACGGCAAGATCTCGAGATTTTCTATCACTTGAACGGCGCAGTGCCTACACCCTTTTTTGACACACAAATAGCCGCAATGGTCTGCGGCTTCGGCGATTCCGTAGGCTATGAAAAAATCGTTCGGGAAGTCACAGGCCAGCAAGTCGATAAAAGCAGCCAGTTCACAGACTGGTCTTTGCGCCCCTTATCCGACAAACAACTGAAATACGCACTGGGCGATGTGACGCATCTGGTTGATGTCTATCATCATCTTGCGGCAGAGCTGGAAAAGAAAAACCGTACATCATGGCTTTTGCAAGAAGAGGAAATTCTTTCTAGCCCAGCCACATATGAAAATGACCCTGATGAGGTTTGGCAAAAAGTTAAAATTCGCTCCCCTTCCTCCAAGGCACTTGTGATTTTGAAGGCACTAGCCTCTTGGCGAGAACAACAGGCCCGTAAGAAAAACATCCCGAAAAACTGGGTTATGAAGGATGAAACCCTTGCCGCTATTGCACAAGCCGCGCCATCAAATAAAGACAAGCTTAAAAAAATACGCAATGTCTCTAGCGATATGGCCAACGGCAAAACCGGAGAAAGACTCCTTAGCTTGATCAAACAAGCTTTGGATACGCCGAAGGAAAACTGGCCAGAGCCTCCTGAAAGAAAGAAACAACTCTCTTCCAGCGCCTCGGCCACACTGGACATCTTGAAAATGCTACTAAAAATCCAGAGTGCAGAAAATGGCGTTGCCGCCAAACTGATTGCAAACTCAGATGATCTGGAGCGTATTGCCCGCGGCGAAACTGAAAACCTGCTCGCCTTAAAAGGATGGCGCTACGAGGTATTCGGCAAAGACGCCCTTGACCTAAAGTCCGGAAAAATTGCCATTGGCCTCAAAAAAGGGCACATTACAAAGATAAATATAAAAGACGGTGAAAAGGTTTAAAAAACACCATGTCAGAGACCAAAACGAAGAGATTATATCTTGTGCGTCATGCCGACGCTGCCTCGAATGCTAGCGATGATAAGTCACGCCCACTTAGCCCCAAAGGCGTAGTCGATGCCGCCAAGGCCGGTATATTCTTGGAAGATAAACGTTATTTTCCCAGTATGATATTATGCTCACCGGCAAAGCGCACACGCGAAACATGGAGCTATATCAAGCAAAGCATTGGCAATAAAAGCACACAATTTCTTGATATTCTATATTCCGGCACAACAGGTGATTATTTCAACCTGATACAAAAAAGTGATGAGAATATTCATAATATTATGATTATCGGCCACAACCCCAGTATTTACGGACTGGTTTCCAAGCTTGCAGAAGATGGCTCCGATAGTGCTATGCAGCGCCTTAGCCAAGGCTACCCGCCCGCCAGCATCAGCGTGATCGAATGCACATGCGAAAAATGGAAAGATCTACAACCCCATAAGAACATATTATTGGATTACGCCAACCCTCTGGATTTCAACGCCCCCAACGGCCCGTCTAAATGGATGTAGAAACATGCTAAAAAAGAGCATTAAAGCACTATTTTTATTGGGCCTGAGCTGTGGCCTCGTCCTGATCATCACCTACCTTTACGCAAAATATGATTACACACAGCAAGCTACCCAAAAAGCCAATAGCTTAATTGAACAAGCCTTGCCACAAAAACCTGCTAGCCACGATGAAGAAGTGATTGCGATTGCAAAAGAAATTCACAAACGCTTCCGTGCAACCGAACCATCCAATATCTTACAATTACGTTTGCGCCCCTATATTTCCAATGCACGCCTGCCAAGTTTTTTGCGTTTTCAAGACGGCGTTTTGGAAACCAATGTCGAAGCCGGATTATGTGATAATGCCGCGCGCATGCTCAAATTCGTTCTGGAACAAAAAAATTATGAATCCGTTCAATGGAACATGGTCACCAATACAACAGCCCATTCCGCATTACTCGTTACCTTGCCAGATGGACGAAAAGTATTCGTTGATCCATTTTATGGGCTAGCCGCCTATAAAAACGAAAAACTAACATCGCCTCAGAACTTGCAAGAAAATCTAAAAAATCGAATAGAACTAGAAGACACAATTCTAAAATTCAACGAAAAAAGCGATACTGAATTTTACGAAAACTTCTCATCTGTGCGTATGGCGGCGCAAGGTGATTTCTTGCAACTAACCTCTACCTTACCAAGCGCTGATTCAAATCCAGTTTTCCTTGGCACCATTGATGGTAATTCCGAGGATGTCAAACACCAAGCCGGTCAACATCACATGACGCCCTTTTGGGAATATATGGGACATAAATATAACCGTGAATGGGTACGGGTTTTAAAAGCACCGCAAGATGCTCGCCTTGAAATCATACTCATTGAGGATGTAGAAGATGGTATAATCACCTCCACCCCTGCCCCGACAGTCTCGGGAAAAACCCTGAGTTGGAATTTAAAAGCCGGTGATGAAATAACCTTTAGGGATGAGCTTGCCAAGATTAACTGGTCGCGCCTGAACAGCTATATTGGCGTTGATCAGATCGTAATTTATCCCGAGTAAATCTCCGCCTGCTGGATATCGTTCAAAACTTTGCGCATGAGCGGCACAGAAATTTTGCGCTTTTCCGACAAAGCCAGCTTATCCGTATATTCAACAACCTGTTGCGCAGCGGCGAAGGAGCGTTCCATACGCGGCAAAACATAGGCAATCACCTCTTGCGGCATAGTAAGCTGGCGATCACTAAAGAGCTTGATCATCACCGAAGCCAACAAAATATCATCAGGCGGATGGATCGACACACATGGCGCAGCGCGTAAACGAGACGCCAGATCAGGAATAGCAAACTCGACGCTACGCAAGGCCATGCGCATCGTGATCATCATGGTGCGCTGCTCTTCCTTGAGCATATTATAAAGGTGAAACAACGTCGTTTCAGCCTCACGATCCCCGAGCCAAGGATCAATCCCGTCAATCACCAAATGCGGCCCCATCTCAAAAAGCTCTTCCGCGCTATGTGTATGAAGCATCTCGGGCATAATAACGGCCGCACCTGAAATATCTTGCCACACCACAGCCAAATGGCTTTTTCCACTCGCCGCTGGACCATTCAGGACAAGCACAGGTGCAGGCCAATCCGGCCAGCGATCAATCCAGCCTACAGCCTCAAAATTACTGCGCCCGATTTGGAAATCACTGCGTCCATGCGCCGTGCGCCCTCCGAAATCAAGCGGTATCTGTTTGAGATTTCGATTTGGCATCCTTTTTAGCAGCCTTCTTTTTGGTCTTGGCGGTTTTATCTTTGGTGTCTTGTGATTCGTCTAAATAATACGCGCTATTTTTATATTTGTGAATCGCAAAAGACAATAAAACACCGATCACCGCCGCCACCGGCACAGCAATCAGCATCCCCAAAATACCGAGCAAAGACCCACCCGCCATCAACGCAAAAAACACCCAAAGCGGATGCAAACCAACACTATCACCTACCAATTTAGGGGTAAGGAAATTTCCTTCAATGACTTGGCCCGCAATGAATATCCCGCCAATTAGGCCCACGAACATAAGATCGCCGCTTTGGAACCAAGCCACAGCCACACTGACCACCAGCCCCAAAGTCGAGCCCACCATCGGAATAATGGAAAGCAAGCCAGACATCAAACCAATCAAAAACCCATACTTCAACCCCGCCAGCGATAAGCCAACGGCATAAGCAATCCCCAAAATAACCGCCACACTGATTTGTCCGCGCACAAAACCGGAGATTTTCTCATCAATCTGCCCTAGCAAATCAGTAATCGTTTTCTCGGAATGTCTTGGCATTAAATCATGCACCCATTTGGTAATTTTTGGCCACTCCGCCATCATGAAAAAAGCAACAATCGGCATCAACACAGCCACAGCGATAAAATCAACCACAGCCTGGCCGCTAGAAGCTATATAAGCCATCATCACCTTGGCCGCTTGCGTTGCCGAGGCACTGTTATTCTTCAAAAGCTCTTTGAGAGAATCCCCATTATCTACGCCCGTATATTGCTCGATCATCGCCGAGTAAGGTGCCATTAGCTCCCAAAATGCATCAATATAATCAGGTAAATCTTTGCTAAAGGCTTTGAACTCTTTGATAAGGATTGGTGTTAAAACCCCGAAAAAGGCTAGGATCAAAACCAAAAACCCACCCAAAATCATCAACGCCGCAGCAGAACGATTAAAACCAAGATTACCCAGATTATTCACCGCCGGATTCAGCAAATACGCCACAGCTATGCCTAATACAAAAGGTAACAACATGGCTTTCAGGATAAAAACCGAGAAGAAAAACAGGACGGATACAATGGCCCAAAAGGTCAAATGTACTTTCAGACTAATTTGCTGTTTTTTGGCAGCCATAGATTTCCCCCTGCTCTTGAATACTGGCTTTTAAAATGTACGAACATCAGACGGCGCTTCTTCACCCGCGGCCGGCTCGGGCGGAGTATAAAACCCCTGTTCAGGACTTTGCGGCGCAGCGCGGCTATCTTTTTGGAGATCATAAACCGGTTCCTGATCAGTAAAATCCGGCACGGCATCCCCCGATAAATCCATATCCAGCCCATTTCTAGACAAAGCCTGACTTAGGCGATTAGCATCTCCACGGAAAGAAAATGTCAGATAAATCTCTCTTGGTTTTATCGAAAGAATTTTCATATCTGACAACCCTACAACACGATTTAAATCACGCTGAATTCTAAGCCATTCTTTCAAAGAAGACACATTCAAACGCACTTCATAATTTTGCGTCTGGGCAACACTAGCTGCGGTTTTATGCTTCCAATCTGCTTGTAAAAGCTGATGCACACCTTTAACCGCACGTTTCAAAAAGGCCGACTTTGCTTCATTATTATCAACATCAAAAACCAGATCACGAACATGCTCTGGCCGCGTACGATCAACTTTATAAATCGCAACAGATAGCGTTCCAGAGGGAGCAACCTCATCCATATCCGCCTGATCAAGAGCTTGATCCGGCTCGGCGATCAAAATCACAGCTTCACTTGCACCATAACGCTCTAACATCGCATTCAGGCGAATCGGATTAATATCACGCAACCCCCTTGATCCATCAATATCAGAAACATCCATCAAATCCCCGATCGGCACTTTGACAGGCACTAAACCAGCCGTAAGATCCGTATTCGCCCATGCCCCAAGCCATGGATTGGTTTCACCCCATAATGTAGTCTGAGTACCTTTGCGATAAAAAGGAATAACCAGCAAAGGTCTGCTGCTCTTATCGGTGAACTGCACACCGGATAAAGAGAAATAACGGCTAATATCCTGTTCGCGGAAACGGAATGTATAAGTTCCGATATAGCGCACCGCCGAGAGCTTCTCATTGGTAACTTCGAAATCTTTCACGAAGCTGCTTAGCGTATCATCATCAGGAACACCAACATTGCCAGCCTGCCCTTCCGCCACCATACGTTTGGCCAGCACCGCAAAGGCATCACGCTGCGCTTTCATAAAGGCCTCATCACGGGCCGCCACAGCATTTTCTGCAGTCACATCAACCGTCACGCCCTCAACTGTAAACAAATTATCATATGCCCAAACCTGAGATGTAGTGAAGAGAACAAACAAAAATATAAACGGGAAGAAAACTCTATGCTTGCTCTTGAAACTCTTATGCGCTATGCCCATGGTGCACCTGAAATTGTAATATTTATGATAAGTATTGTTTTATAACGCTTGAGGCTCAAGAGCAACATGAAAACAGAAACAAAAACAAGCGCATATAAAGAAGCAGGCGTAGATATTGACGCCGCCGCAGATTTGGTTGAAGCAATCAAACCTGCGATCAAGAACACACACCGAACCGGTATGATGAGTAATATCGGGGGCTTTGGCGCGATGTTTGACCCCAAAGCCGCCGGCTATGATGACCCGATTCTGGTCTCCAGTACGGATGGCGTGGGCACAAAAATCAAGATTGCCATCTACAGACATATTCACGATACAATTGGCATAGATGCCGTAGCCATGTGTGTAAATGATCTGGTTGTACAAGGCGCAGAGCCTTTATTCTTTCTGGATTACTTTGCCACAGGACGTTTGGAAAACGATGTCGCGCAGCACGTAATCGAAGGTGTCGCCAAAGGCTGCGAGATCGCCGGATGCGCCCTGATTGGCGGAGAAACTGCTGAAATGCCTAGATTTTATTCACAAAATAAGTATGATCTTGCAGGATTTTGTGTTGGAATAGTTGATGAGGATAAGCTTAT
>DCKO01000107.1:17374-17538 GCA_002320665.1 Micavibrio sp. UBA1672 | reverse complement strand
TGATGAGTATCAACGCGGTCAAGGCCGTGGAAATAGGTAAAGGGTTTGAAGCTGTGGCACTACGCGGCGAAGATAACGCCGATGAAATCAAGGTGGATGAAAATGGAAATCCTGTATTCTTGAGCAATAATGCTGGCGGTATTTTAGGTGGAATTTCTTCAGGG
>DCKO01000107.1:0-17070 GCA_002320665.1 Micavibrio sp. UBA1672 | reverse complement strand
ATTTTAGGTGGAATTTCTTCAGGGCAGGATATCATCGCCCGCGTGGCCTTCAAGCCAACAAGTTCAATTTTAACGCCCAGAGCTACAATCGATAAGCAAGGCAATGAAACCGATATCGTAACCAAAGGTCGCCATGACCCTTGCGTAGGTTTGCGCGGAACACCTGTAGTCGAAGCCATGATGGCGTGCGTTCTGGCAGATCATTGGCTGATGCATAAGGCGCAATGTCTGTAGTTTTTGGCTTTCCTTGCGTCTGAGTTCCTGCTAAAAATCTTTTATGAGCAGTAACAGTCATTTCAAACGCCGTAATCTTTACTCGCCGCGCATTCCATCCGAGGTCAAAGAGCCCAAGATGAAGTGGAAGATATTACCAATTCTTTGGATGGCACTAAAACGCACCTGCACATTTTTGGGCGCTGTAATATTAATCATGACCATCTTGTCTATTTGGTCATTGTCTCAAATCCAGCAGCCTCAGGTTAATTTTCCTGAAAAGATGGTTTTATACATGGAACTCGATGGCGATCTGGATGACTTGCCCAAAGATATAAACATTGTCGACCCTTTTATGCCATTGGGCAACACAGTCCGTGACTTTGTGGATGCTCTTGAAAAGGCAAAAAATGATGACCGCGTTCAGGGCATCTATGCCAAAATGAGAAAAGGCTCTTATTCTCTGGCCCATATTCAGGAAATTCGTCAGGGCATAGAAAACTTCAAGAAAAGTGGAAAGTTTGCGTATATTTATGCAACCTCCTTTGACGATGGTTTAGGCGCGTATTATTTCGCCAGTGCCTTTGATGAAATCTGGCTACAGCCTATGGGCGTCGTAGCGATCACAGGTGTAAATGCAGAAATGCCGTTTTTTGCAGAGGCTTTGGCAAAAATAGGCGTTGAGCCTAATTTTTATCAACGTGAAGATTATAAAACTGCCTATGAGAGCTTTACCAACTCAAAAATTTCTCCTGAAAATAAGGAAATGACACAGCGCCTCGTGCGTAATATTGGTGAGATACTTCAGGCAGAAATTTCACAAGACCGCGGCATTGACCCAGACAGCTTTAAGACACTAGTTGATAAAGGTTTGTTTATTGATAAAGAAGCCAAAGATGAAAGGCTTGTCGATTTGGTGGCCTATGAGGATATGCTTGTCGCCAGAACCAATTTACAAGTCACAGGAGAGGCTGATCCCGAGGAGCGTGTTTTCGTTCGAATGAAGGATTATATCAAAAGTCTTAAAGCCGATTATATATTTGCCGGCACACCTGAAATGCATGCCTATGATGAAGGTAAGCCCAAAGTGGCACTGATTTATGCTGTTGGCGCAATTGTAGATACTGATGATAATCTGGCGCATGCCTCTAAAGTCAATATGACCAATGATGGTACGGCCGCAGCCGATGACATCACAAGTGCCTTATTCAAGGCAGCGAAAGACCCTGATATTACATCGGTGGTACTTCGTATCAATAGCCCTGGTGGTTCGCCTGTGGCATCAGAAACAATACTGCGTGCTGTTCAAAAAGTTCAAGATAAAGAGAAAAAAGTCTATGTTTCTATGGGGCCAGCAGCCGCTTCTGGCGGATACTGGATTGCCGCAGAAGCAGACCGTATTTTTGCATTGCCAACAACATTGACAGGATCAATTGGAGTGCTTGGCGGTAAAATATCACTAAAGGAACTCTGGAATAAGATCGGCGTAAACTGGGAGCGCATAGAATGGGGCAAAAATGCAGGCATGTGGTCTACGAATTCTAAATTCTCCGAAAGCGAATCCGAGCGCATGAACGCCATGCTTGATAATATTTATGATAGTTTTCTTGAACGTGTATCAAGAGGCCGTAATATTCCATTAGATGAGCTTCGTAAAATAGCCGGAGGTCGTGTCTGGATGGGTAAAAGCGCGATTGAAATAGGTCTTGTCGATGAGCTTGGCAGCCTTAATGATACGTTGGACTATGCGGCAAGGCAGGCTGGCGTAGCTGATCGAACGGAAGTTGAGGTTGTTATAATACCGAAACCTCTGACAGTGATTGAGCAATTCATCATGTTATTGGAAGAGCAAGCCACAGCAGGCCAGTATATTTCTGTCCTGTCAAATCTGGTTAAGGGACATATGAAAGATATCTCAACCCTGATGGTAATCACTCAGCCAGACCAATATAGTGTCTATGCGCCAATTCATTTGGAATAAAAAATATAGCCGAATTAAATCGTGGCTGTTTTTTTAGAAGCCCCGTTTCCCTTGTAATCTGTTTCAAAGATTTCCTGCAAAACATCATAGAGATCATGAAAAGACATCACGATATGCTGGGGGCCAAGATTTTTTTCTAAAATCGCAACAGCAGCATTCAGAGCAAAAGCAATCGGTATAATTTTGCCATCAATATATTCCGATGCCGCCAGAGCTGCGGTAACATCCTTACGACGATCACCAATATACCAGATCACATCGTCTTTTTTTGGGTTGATTTCCATGCGTTGCAGGGCTGTCAAAATAGGCTCGGGATGTGGTTTTGAATTCGTAATATCCTCACGAAAAACCGTGGCTTTAAAGTATTTTTGCAGACCAAATTTCTTAAGGATATCGTGACCATAACCTTTGCCCAATCCATTGCTGACCAGCGAAAGGGGGATGTCACGCTCCTCAAAAAATTCCAGTACATCATAAAGTCCGGGGCAGGGCTCAACGATTTGTTCAACGGGCTTCCGTCTGAATTTATGGATTGCTCTATGCACCAAAAGACGCGGCTGCTTTCTGGGCTTATGATGTTCGGGGACAATCGGGCCTTTACCTTTGCGCTTGAAAATCCAAGCAAAAAACTTACCCGTTTTATAGGAAACATTGTCCAGATATTCAAGAATATGGAGCAGCCGCGGGTTCACATGGCGCACGGCAGTACCATCCATATCAAAAATGACAATTGTAGGCTTCTCTATTGGCATAGAACAGAATAATAAAGGGATTGTGGAGTGACATCAATAGGTTGATGGTGATTAATATAATCTGTCCAAAATAACTTGTTTTAAAGTAAGCGGCATGCTGACTGGGCTATATGCTTGGCATTAAGTTTTGCCAAGTCATATTGCGCTTCGGGGCTATCCTGATCAATAAATTCATCCGGCAGGCAGAGCGTACGGATTTTGAGGCCATTATCCAGTAAGCCTTTATCAGATAAAAATTGTAGCACAAAAGCTCCAAACCCGCCCTTTGAGCCTTCTTCTATCGTAATCAGGCTGTCATGGTCTTGCGCCAATTTGGTAATTAAGTCTTCATCCAGAGGCTTGGCAAAGCGTGCATCGGCAATGGTTGGTATGATGCCCAGCTTATCTTTTAGCATTTCTGAGGCTTTTTTGCATTCTTCTAGCCGCGTTCCTAAACTCAGCAGGGCAATTTTTTTACCTTTTTGAATAATACGACCCTTTCCGATCTTCAAAATTTCAGCTTGCTCGGAGATATCAACGCCAGTGCCTTCACCGCGCGGATATCGAAACGCAATCGGCCCGTCATGATAAGCCGCAGCCGTAGCAACCATATTACGCAGCTCGGCCTCATCAGAAGGGGCCATAATTACAAAATTCGGCAAACATCCGAGATAAGCAATATCAAAAGAACCAGCATGAGTCTGGCCATCAGCGCCCACTAGTCCTGCGCGATCCATGGCAAATCTCACAGGTAAATTCTGAATAGCAACATCATGCACAACCTGATCATAGGCACGTTGCAAGAAAGTCGAGTAAATCGTAACAAATGGCTTATAGCCCTCTGTTGCCAAGCCTGCTGCAAAGGTAACGGCATGTTGCTCGGCTATGCCGACATCAAAGCTACGTTCAGGGAATTCCTGTGCGAATTTATCCAATCCCGTACCAGAGGGCATTGCCGCAGTAATGGCCACAATCTTGGGGTCAGCCTTGGCTTGTTCGATCAAGCTTTGAGCATAAACATTCGTATAGCTTGGCGCGCCAATTTTGCCTTTAATCTGTGAGCCGGTTATAAGATCAAACTTTTTAACCCCATGCATTTTATCGGCCGCATTTTCAGCAGGCAAATAGCCCTTACCTTTTTGTGTTATCGCATGGATTAGAATTGGGCCTTCATGGTGTCCATCACGCACATTACGCAGGATAGGCAAGAGGTGGTCTAGGTTATGACCATCAACAGGACCAATATAGTAAAAGCCAAGCTCTTCAAATAAAGTGCCTGCGCCCATAGACATCCGTGCGGATTCTTCTGCACGTTTGACGGCATGGCGGATCGGAGAAGGGAGAATATCTGTTACTTTCTTACCGATTTCCCGTGCATTGATATAGGGCTTGGAGGAGACAATTCTTGTCAGGTAACGACTCATCGCACCAACAGGCGGTGCAATAGACATCTCATTATCATTCAGGATAACAATCAAACGGCTTTTTTTACCGTCAACAAGCTGCGCACCCGCATTATTCAGCGCCTCATAGGCCATCCCGGCAGACATCGCGCCATCACCAATCACGGCAATGACATGATTGTCAGTGTTCTCACCAAGAGCCTTGGAAAGGTCACGCGCCACAGCCATACCCATACCTGCTGAAATAGAGGTGGAGCTATGCGCCGCGCCAAACGGGTCATATTCACTTTCACTGCGTTTGGTAAAACCGGAGAGGCCGCCACCTTGACGCAATGTATGCATCTTGTCTTTACGACCAGTCAGGATTTTATGGGGATAAGTCTGGTGTCCAACATCCCAGATGAGTTTATCCTTTGGCGTATCAAAGATCGCATGAAGTGCAACTGTAAGCTCGACTACACCCAGACCAGCACCCAAATGGCCGCCTGTCTTGGAGACATGAGCAATCATCTCGCGGCGTACATCTTCACTCAGGCGCTTTAAGTCTTCATCTGAAAAAGATTTCATATCGGCAGGAAGTGAAACCGAATCAAGCAGATTTCGCTTTGATACGTTTTGACCGGACTCGGGTTGTATAATCTGAGATTCTGCTGCCATAGTTCGCCTGTTTTAAAGCAAACGATCTACAATCGCAAAGTATTTTTTGTGAAAATCATGTCTTTGGGCTAACTGCCCATACCACCCGGACCAGATGTCAGCGAATTCAGCGTCATATCTATTCCGTTGGTAAGAGTATTTTCCACGCTTGGCTGTACTTGGGCAACAATCTCTATATCTACACCGCCATCTAACCCTTTACTAAGGATATCGGCACCTTCACCTAAAACAAAATCTACGGCTCCAAAAGCAAGAAATGTATTAAAGAAACTTTGTACGGTTTTTAAAGGGCTGCTTTCATCAGGGTTTTTACCACCATCACCAAAAACCATGTCAAGAATATTGCCTTCTTCTCGTGGTTGTTGCTCTTCCATTGCAGGTGCTTGCGACATTATTATACCCCTTCATTGTTACTCTTTATTATTATGCCTAATTGTGCTGTTTGTCAAATTTGATGTGATACCATCAAGCTAACCCATTCGGCCTTAATAGGCTTGGTTATTAAATTATCCTGTATCTGAACAAGTAAGATTTTATCTTTCTCAATGATCTGCTGGTAGATTTCTTCCGTCATGCCCTCAATCATAATTAATTGCATATCATCATCACCGCCAAAAACACTTAGCTCACCGCGCTCCGCATCAATAGAGGCCCATTCCGGTGTAAACCCTAAATCTTCGCCATAAAAAAAGCCAAGCTCGCCGAATTGATTGCGTATGAGGCTGGCTTTCATATCACTTAAACTCGTCTTTCTAGAACATAAAAGGCCAGATCTTTAAGCATTTTAGCGCGGCCATCCAGAACATGGAGATGAGAAACCGCCTGCTTAACAAGCATTTCGGCACGTTCTTTTGCTTGTTCTTTTCCAAGTGTGGAAACGAAAGTAGCCTTCCCGGCCTGCGAGTCTTTGCCTGTATCTTTACCGGTATCTTGTGGATCGGCCTCTACATCCAAAATGTCATCTGTTACTTGAAACGCAAGGCCTAAATCAAAGGCATAACTACGCAAAGCACGTCTTTGAGGCTCTCCGGCTTTTCCAAGAATAGCACCTGACTCACAGGCAAACGCCATAAGCATACCTGTTTTCATGCGCTGCATCCGCGAAATTGTGCCTAAGTCAAATTCTTCGTTTTCAGCAATTAGATCCAACATCTGTCCACCAGCCATACCATGACCGCCAGATGCTTTGGCCAATGCTTTGATAAGCTCGCAACGTACACGTGGATCTTCATGGGTCTCAGATTCGCTTAAGACCTCGAAGGCCAGTGTTAGTAGGGCATCCCCGGCTAAAATCGCTGTAGCCTCATCATATTGCTTGTGTACGGTAGGCTTTCCGCGTCTCAGAGCTGCATCATCCATGGCAGGCAAATCATCATGGATCAGAGAATAGCAATGCACAAATTCAAGAGCTGCAGCAACGCGGCGCGCACGCGCAGGGTCAACATTAAAAAGAGCCGCAGAGTGGACCACCAAAAATGGACGCAGTCGTTTACCTCCACCCAAAGTCCCATGACGCATGGCTTCATAAAGTTTATTTTCTGCAAGATCGGTTTCAGGCAGTAAGCGGCCAATCGTTTTATTGATGGCTTCGCTGACTTCGTCCATTTCATTTTGCAAAACCGGGTCTGCATCTCTAGGGGATGGCGCCATTATAATTAACTTTCTTCTGTATCAAGGGGTTGTGTTGTGACTTTACCATCCGGATCGATGGAAATTTTTTCAATTTTTTCCTGTGCGTCGCGCAACTTTGATTCACAATGTTTTTTGAGTTTTATACCGCGCTCATAAGCTGAAATCGAGTCATCCAAAGGCGCCTCTCCGGTTTCCAGTTTTCTTACGATGGTTTCTAATTCGACAAGAGCGTCTTCAAAACTTAAGGTATCGACAGCTTGGGGTTCTGACATAGTTTCCCTGTATATCTATATTCGTAATATTAATTTTAAACGCGGGAAGTGTAAGACAGAAGGGATTTTTCCTCAAGGGTTTTTAGACAAGACCAAGCTTTTTCTCTAGCGCGCCAACAAATATATGCCCCATCGTAATATGCATTTCCTGAATGCGGGCTGTATTATCCGAAGGAATTTTAAGTAAAACATCACAATATTCTGGCATTTTGCCTCCCTCGGAACCGCTAAGACCTATGGTGCTCATGCCCATATTACGAGCTTGCGTCAGAGCTTTTAGGACATTCAGGCTATTTCCGGATGTACTAATCCCCACAGTCATATCACCTTTATTGCCTAAGGCCTCGATCTGGCGAGAAAAAATATAGTCAAAGCCGTAATCATTGCCGCATGCTGTAATCGCCGAAGCATCCAATGAGAGCGAAATAGAGGGGATAGGAGCGCGGTCTTGCTTTAATTTTACAGACATTTCTGCGGCGATGTGCTGGGCATCGGCTGCGCTACCGCCATTGCCAAAAATAATAATCTTGCCACCATTTGAAATGGTTTTAAAACCGACATCCAGCCAGCGCTCAAAATCATCATATAGAGCTTCAAAAGTTTTCTGCGTGACATTTCTGTGATCTTCGGCAGAATCTATCCAGAATGTCTTAGCATCAAAAGAGGAGTTGTCTTTGGTCATAATACTCAGCTTATTCACGATATTACCTCTAAAAGCAAGAGATTATTGATTGGCCGTTGGTTTTTCTTTTTCTTTCTTGGCACCATCTTTAGGCACCATATTCACGCGGTTAAATTCCAGTTGCTCGGGCGATAGCTGGAAACCAATCAGGATTTTATAACGCTTGGCATGTTTTTTACTTTTAATCGGGATAATCTGTCGTAAATTCTCGTAATAAGCATGTTCCTTTTCATCCGCACCAAAAGATAGGGATGCCGCAAAAATTTCTTTAGCCATTATTTTGCCATTTGGCTCTGTCACCGCAACAAAGAATGGATAGGAGAAAAACGGCTTATCGTCACTTTTTTGCTTTGCCTTAGGACCAAGCACACCTTTAAAGGCAAGCTTTAAATCAACTGTGGCGGTATTGGAGGATAACTTACAGGTGCTTTGCGCACTGCCGATATCAACACGGGAAATCAGGTTTTTCTGACTCATTTTCAAAGGATCGGAAAAGTCACTGATCGAGCTTAAATCTGTCACAATTTCTATCGGTGGACAGGGGCTTTCCAGTAAAGTTTCCGCAGTATGCACTCTGACATCGGGCTCAAAGTGACCCGTTTGGATATCATCTATATTGTCCTGAATATCATTGACGGTCTGGCAAGAGGCCAAGAACAAAGTCATTATCAAGAATGGCGCAATCAATAAGCGTTTCATAAGACGAAATCCTGTTTTATAGATTTAGATGTGGCACAAAGATGTAGCAAAGTCATAACTCAATCACACTCTATAGACTACCTAAAACTATGATTTTAGGCAAGGCTATGGATTATTGCTTCAAAACATTTTATAGATGGGCGCATGAGCAAGAAACCCATGAGTAAAAAACCTTTGAAAATTATTCTGGCCGCGCCGCGTGGCTTTTGCGCCGGTGTTGACCGTGCCATTCAAATCGTTGAACTGGCTTTGGCTAAATATGGCGCTCCAGTCTATGTTCGGCACGAGATCGTGCATAATAAATTTGTCGTAGATCGCTTGCGGGAAAAGGGCGCTGTGTTTGTCGAGGAATTGGATGAAATCCCAAATGATGGTCAGCCAGTAATCTTTTCGGCGCATGGTGTACCCAAATCCGTGCCAGAAAATGCACAAGAGCGTAATATGTTTTATATTGATGCGACATGCCCGCTTGTGAGTAAAGTTCACCGCGAGGCTGAACGGCATCATTTGTCCGGTGATAAAGTGATTCTGATCGGTCATGCAGGTCATCCCGAGGTGATTGGCACGATGGGGCAATTGCCTGAGGGGGCTGTGGTTTTGGTAGAGACTGTCGATGATGTGGCGTCGCTGGAAATCGCAGAAGGGCAAAGTCTGGCTTATTGCACGCAGACAACTCTATCTGTCGATGATACGGCCGATATCGTGGCGACGTTGCAGGCAAAATTTCCAGAGATCAAAGGCCCCCGCAAAGAAGATATTTGCTACGCAACAACAAATCGTCAACTGGCAATGAAGGAAATCGCGCCGTTAAGTGATGCTGTGCTGGTGATTGGCGCACCAAATTCTTCGAACTCGAACCGCTTGGTTGAGGTTGCTTTACGCAATCGGTGCTCGAATGCACGCCTAGTTCAGACTGCCGCCGATATTAATTGGGATGAATTCTCTGACATTAAATCACTGGGCCTGAGCGCGGGGGCGTCTGCGCCGGAGGTGCTGGTCGACGAAGTTATTAAAGCCGCTAAAGATCATTTTGAAGTCGAGGTGCAGGAAATCAAGATTATTCAGGAAAATGTCAATTTCAAGGTTCCCAAAGCCTTAAGCGCATAATATAACTTTTCCTTATGGCTGTTTATACCAAAATTACAGAAGAACAACTCAAAGGCTTTCTCGCGGGCTATGATCTGGGCGAGCTTGAGCACTTTGAAGGGATTGCACAAGGGGTCAGCAATACCAATTATCATGTCTTTACCAACAAAGATCGTTATGTGCTTACCATCTTCGAACCGCGCCGTGTGAATGAAAAAGACTTGCCATTCTTCTTGGAGTTTTCGGGGTTTTTGGCTGAAAATGGCATTGAATGCCCACAAGCCATGAAAGATAAGAATGGAAATGATATCGGTGAAATACAGGGGCAGCCAGCTATTCTGATCAATTTTCTGACAGGCAGTGATATCAAAGTCAAAGACTTGAGTGCGGAGCACTGCGGTCAAATGGGCACGTTCTTGGCGCGTATGCACAATATTGCTGATAAATTTTATAAGACACGTGAAAATTCTATGGGTTTTGACGTTTTTTCTGCGCTTTACAAAAAAATTTCTGGGCAAGCCGATGAATTTGAAACCGGATTGCAGATTTTATTGAAAGATGAACTTTCTTACTTACAAGAAAACTGGCCACAGAATTTGCCTTCTGGAGTGGTGCACGCCGATGCTTTTCCTGATAATGTATTTTTTGATAATGGCCGCTTGAGTGCGATTATTGATTTTTATTTCTCCTGTACGGATTTTTATGCCTTTGATCTGGCGATCACCTTAAATGCATGGTGTTTTGATGAACATAGCAATTTTGTGCCAGAAAAATTTGAAGCTTTTATAAAGGGATATGAAGAAGAACGCCCCTTGAACCAAGAGGAAAAACAGGCCTTCCATATATTATGCCGCGCCGCTGTGTTTAGGACATTGGTCTCACGCCTAGAGGAATATTTCCTTTATGATCCCAAGACGATGGAAATGACACCGCATGATCCGGGCGCTTATCTCAAGCGATTGACGTTTCATCAGGAAAAGGATGTGATGCGTGAGCTTGCCTAAGGTCGAAATCTATACGGATGGCGCATGCAGCGGTAATCCCGGCCCGGGCGGGTGGGGCGTCTATATGCTTTCCGGTGCGCATAAAAAGGAGCTATGTGGCGGTGAATCTGAGACCACCAATAACCGCATGGAAATGATGGCGGTCATCGAAGCACTAAACGCGCTCAAAAAACGCTCTAAAGTGACTCTCTATACCGATAGCAAATATGTTATGCAGGGCATTACCGAATGGATGGAAGGGTGGAAGGCTAAAAACTGGAAAACAGCGGCCAAGAAGCCTGTTAAAAATCAGGATTTATGGCAAGAAATTGATAAAGCCATTCAAAATCATGACATTGAACTTGTCTGGGTAAAGGGCCATGCTGGCAATGACGGTAATGAAAAAGCCGATGAACTGGCACGTCAGGGGATTCCAGTCTAATTCTAATCATTCAAATTAGAGAAATCACCGCCTTGGCGCTTGTTTTGGCGTTCTTGTCCGCCGCCTAGCAATGAGCCAATAAGGTTACTAAAACTACTATCCTGATTGCGGAGCTCTGGTGGAGTTCCAAAATTGATCGCCTCAAAGCGGTTATAATTCGGGGCCATGATCTCGCGCCAAATACTAGCAGGCAGATTGCCACCAGTAACACCGTTCATTGGGCTATTATCATCATTACCAAGCCAGACTGCCATCACAAGCGCATCTGTAAAACCGATAAACCATGCATCGCGGCTATCTTGTGATGTGCCTGTCTTTCCAGCGATCTCTAATCCTTGTATTTTGGCGCGTCTTCCTGTGCCTTGTTCTACGACGGTGCGCATCATTTTTTGTAAATCGGCCACAGCATAAGCATCTGCCACACGGTAGCGGCTCTTGATAGGTTTTCTTTGATAGAGAACACGTCCTTCGGCATTGGTAATGCGTTTGATGCCATAGGGGTAAACGCGGTAACCGCCATTGGCAATCGCCGCATAGGCCAAACCCATTTCCAGAACTGAAACGCCGGAGCTTCCCAAAGCTAAGGAAAGATCATGCTCCAGATCGGAAATAATACCAAGTTTTCTGGCTTTCTCGCGCACTGGCCCAACGCCTGTTTGCTGCATTAGGCGTACCGCCGCCGTATTCATGGAAGCGCCCAGTGCAGTTTCCAAAGTGACGTTCCCAAAATATTTATCAGCATAATTCTTCGGGCGGTATTCGCCTTCTTCAATCGGGGCATCTAAAATGGGGGCATCCGGCGTCATCCCTTGCTCTAGCGCCGTGAGGTAAAGGAACGGCTTGAATGATGAACCGGGAGAGCGCACCGCTTGGGTCACGCGGTTAAACTGGCTTTGCTGATAATTGCGCCCTCCAATCATAGCCACAACCGCTCCATCCGCCTGCAAGCTTAGTATGGCTCCTTGCTTTACAGTCATGGTCTCACCATTTTCAATCAGAGCTTTGATTAAGGCGGCCTCGGCAGATTTTTGTAAATCCGGATCCATGGTTGTTTCAACGATCAAGTCCATATCCGGCGTACCAACCAAATCCGGCAAACCGTCAACGACCCAATCTGCAAAGTAGCGATATGAATTTGTACCCTGTGGTTTTTGCTTTGGCGTTGGCAGGGCAGAAAAAGGTTTGTTCTTTTCCTGCTCGGTAATATATCCGGCATCTACCATAGCTGCTAAAACCACTTTGGCTCGCTCCTGAGCCAGTTTGGGATTATGAGCAGGAGAATAACGCGATGGTGCCTTTAGAAGGCCAGCTAAAATAGCAGCTTCTTGCAAGTTTATATTACGGACATCTTTTTCAAAATAAACCTTAGAGGCTGCTTCTACGCCGTAAACACCCGCCCCGAGATAGACGCGGTTGAGATAGGCGCTTAAAATTTCATCTTTACTAAGCTCATGTTCTAGCCATATAGCCAGCATAGCTTCTTGAATTTTGCGTTTTATGGTTCGGTCATGGGTCAGAAAAAGGTTTTTCGCGAGTTGCTGCGTGATCGTCGAGCCACCTTGGGCAAAGCGACCCTTTGAAATATTAACCGCCATGGCGCGAGCGATACCTAACAGGTCTAGGCCTGGATGATCATAAAATCTTCGGTCTTCAATTGCCATCACGGCTTTAATCAAATAGGGGGGCATTTGATCAATGCTGACTGTAGTGCCTTTTAGCTCGCCATAACGCGCTATTTCTATGCCATTGGAGGCTTTGATAATAATGGCAGGTTGTCGCTCAAAGCTGGCGGTTTTTGCTATATTCGGCAAGTCTTGAGCATACCATGCCAAAATAAAACCAAGACCAATTCCAGCCCATATGCCGAGGATAAATATCCACTTCAGGCAAAACAAAGACCATGAACGTTTTTTCTTGGTCTCTTTCTTGGCTGGAGTTTTAGGGTCTTTTTTAGACTTTTTGGATTTTGTCTTTGCCATGACTATATTATATAGCCTGATTTTATCTTAGGTACAATCCAGCCAATATCTGTTTCTTGCCGGAAATTTATCTGTGGCAGGAAGGGTATCTTCCAGCTTTGCACCGCAAAATTGAACAATCTTATTCGCGGATTTGTCCGCTGGGTCAAGCGTTATAAGTGCGCGGTCTATACCAAGGCTTGAGATATAGGGCATGGCTTTTTGTAAAAGTTTCTTTCCAAATCCTTTTCCGCGCATTGACGGTCGAACAATAAAATTAAGATGTCCGCCCCATTTTTCCAGATGCCAGTTCAGGCGGTGTCTTATGTTGAGTGTGCCGATAAATTCATTATCTTTCACCAGCCA
Source organism: Micavibrio sp. UBA1672 (assembly GCA_002320665.1). Taxonomy (GTDB): domain Bacteria; phylum Pseudomonadota; class Alphaproteobacteria; order Micavibrionales; family Micavibrionaceae; genus UBA1672. Next base: position 3,965 of record DCKO01000107.1, on the reverse strand, counting down.
TAAAACTGTTTCTGGCACAGGCTCTACCCAATCAGCATAGGGCTTATGCAGATGCTTTTTTCCGTTATTGACCTTTTCAATGAAATCTTCGAAGTTGTTTTCAACATCGTGAATATCAAGAAAAGTATAGCGACCTTCTTCCTGAAATTCTCTTAAGGCTTCAATATAGCTTTTCTTATGCTCAAGGCTTGGTTTTTCAAGTTTTGCAGCAGTCATTATTATCCGTTACCCGTTATATAAGTTACCACGTATATTATATTTTATAAGTAAATTCAAATATTTCCTTATGGATGTTATGACTATATTAGGAAAAGTGCAGCTAGCCCCAAAAAGGCCAGAAATCCAACAACATCGGTTATGGTCGTCAGTAAAACCGTTGAAGAAACAGCCGGATCACTGCCCATAGTATTGAGCACAATAGGGATTCCTGCGCCAAATAATCCTGCTACTAGTAAGTTTATAATCATAGCTGAGGCAATTACCATTCCTAGTGTAGCAGATGAAAACCAGAATGCAGCCGTTAAGCCGGTAATAACAGCAAATAAGACACCGTTAATCGCACCAACCAATGTTTCTTTCCAGATAACCCTCATTGTATTTGTTCCAGATAGCTGATGAGTGGCAATCGCACGCACGGCAACTGTCAAAGCTTGCGTTCCGGCATTTCCACCCATGGAAGCAACAATCGGCATCAAAATCGCCAAGGCCACAATCTGTTCAATGGTGGCATCAAAAAAGGAAATCACAATTGACGCAAAAATAGCAGTCAAGAGATTGATGAATAGCCATCTAAAGCGAGCGCTAGCCGTAGAAATAACGGCGCGGTATAAATCTCCCTGATCCACACCAACAAGGCGTAGCAAGTCTTCTTGTGCCTCCTTGTCGATAACATCAACCACGTCATCAATTGTAATTGTTCCTATCAGGCGATTATTCTCGTCAACCACTGGTGCGGATACGATATTCTCGCGCCGGAAAAGGTGAGCAACATCTTCCTGATCCATGTCCGCTGGAATAGGGTGTGGCTCCCGCAAGTTCAGGTCCATAATTTTTTCTGAACGTTTGGCGCTGATTACGCGGCTTAAGGGGATTTCACCTTTCAGGCGATAGGCAGGATCAATAATAAATACATCAAAGAAATCCTCCGGTAACTCATCGCTGACTGAGCGTAAATAATCGATAGTTTTACCTATTGTCCAGAATTCAGGGATAGCAACCATTTCACGGCGCATCAAACGGCCTGCACTATCCTCTGGGAAGCTCAAGCCTTCTTCCATAGCGGTACGTGTCTGATGCGAAAGATTGCGTAAAACTTCCTTTTGTAATGTTGGATGAAGAGGCTCAATCAAAAGGAGTGCATCATCTGTTTCCAAATCAGAAATCATCTCTGCAATTTGTAGGGCAGGCATTTCCGAGAGAGTCAGGCGAATAAGCTCTGTATCCATCTCTGTAAAAACTGAGGGGTCAAGCGCATCACTATATAATTGTATAAGGGTATTACGGTCTTCTTGCTTGATTTTTTCAATAAGCTCTGCAATGTCTGCTGGTCCTAACTCATCTAGGGCAGAATGCACAACATCAGAATCTTCGGCCTTCAGTGCGCCGACAACGTCATTGATCTCTTCATCAGTCAAGTGCACAGATGTTTCTTCTGAAACGGCAGAGGCATCATCCTGTTTTTCCAGCTCTTCCGGCTCTTTTTCCTGTGCTTTTCCCATTTACGGAATCTCTGATCTTGATTGTTAAATACATTAAGAAAAAGCATAATAGCATCCCTGTTCAGGGATACTAGTGGGTAAGTAAGACAAAAGTTTTATAATATTTTAACTACAGTTGTTTTACTCTTGGTGTGTCATCTTTAAAAAAAATGATCGGATAAAGTAAGTGAAATGGCGCATATATTTCTGGATTATTTTTCTTATGTCCTGTTCTGTAGGTACTATGTGGCTTTTTCCAAAAGAGTTCTTGTATTGGATTAATCCAAAAGCCTACATAAATTCTGGCCCTCGCTATCTTGATGACGCAGATAATGATGGCATCGTAAACTCTATGGATAATTGTTGGGAAACTTATAATCCAGATCAAAAAGTATCTTATCTGTCTGAACAAGAAATTCAGGAAAAAAATATAGATGGGAAATATGAACGTATTTTTGGCGATGCTTGTGTTTATTGCTTTAAGGATGGCCAAAGAGACAGGGCAGGGCGTATCTCTTATGATGATTTTTTAAGGCTGACCAAGCATAAAAAGGAAAAAACTCAGTTTAAGGCATTTAGAGACTGTTATATATCTAGAGAAGAAAAACCCTTTTCAATATTTTTGCCTATGCCAAATTTAAAAATTAAAAAAAGCAGTCAGCCAATAGATATTATTCATTCAGATAGTGATGAAAGCCTTAACAAAAGTAATATCGCTACATTTCATATGAAAACAATAATTATAGGGTTTAAAGAAAATACGTCTTATAAAAAAATGGAAAAACTCGCCAGAAAGATTAACGGAAGAGTAATATCACATGTTCCTGATATTTTAGTTCGCATAGAAGTTTCTATAGAAAATCAAGAAGAACTGATGAGACTTATACAGAAAGTCTCATCTTATTCTAATGTTGAATATGTGCAGCAAGATTATATTCTGGAAGAAAGAGGTCCTTAATAAATCAGGCGCTACGTACCAAACGGTGTGTGACATTATCTGTCATTGTATCTTCAAAGATCTGAGCGCCTACTGTTGCAAGGGCTGTCATATTCACAATACCACGCGTTGTTGTTGCGGGCGTTAGAATATGTGCCGGACGTGATGCACCAAGCAACAGAGGGCCTATACTAACACCGTCTGAGAAAGTCTTTACCATATTAAAGGCAATGTTAGCAGATTCAACATTCGGCATGATAAACAAGTTAGCCTGACCTGTAAGTTTTGAATTCGGCATAACGCGTTGCCTCACAGTGTCTATTAGGGCTGCATCAGCTTGCATCTCACCATCAATTTCCAATTCAGGGTCACGGCGGTGAATATCTTCATAAGCAGCGCGCATTTTAGCGGCAGATTCACAATCGCTTGTTCCAAAATTAGAATGGGAAAGCAATGCCACACGTGGCTTGATACCAAAACGTCTAACTTCTTCGGCGGCTAATAAAGTCATCTCTGAGATCTGGGCAATGCTTGGGTTCGGGTTAATCTGTGTATCACAGAAGAAATAGGAACCACGAGAAATCAATAAAGGACTAAGGGCGGCAGGTGTTTCTACACCTGGTTTCAAACCTATGATATCCTTAATATCTCTCAAATGTCCGTGATATTGACCGATTGTACCACAGATTACAGCATCAGCCGCATCTTTATAGACCATCAATGATCCGATAACCGTTGTATTTGTACGCAAAATTGTTTTTGCATCTTCGGGCGTTACACCACGACGATCCATAATTTCATGATAGGTTTCCCAGTAATCGCGGTAACGAGTATCATTCTGCGGGTCAACAATTTCCAAATCTTTATCTGGATTCATGCGTAAGCCCAAACGCTTAATACGCTCCGCCACAACATCTTTACGACCGATAATAATTGGCTTAGCTAGATTTTCATCGAGAACAATTTGTGTAGCCTGAAGAACACGCTCCTCTTCACCTTCACAGAAAACAACACGTTTTGGTGCTTCTTGAGCGCGCGAGTACACAGGGCGCATAACAAGCTGTGAACGGAAGAAGTATTGCTGCAGCTTGTGTTCATAAGCTTCGAAGTCCTCAATCGGACGTGTAGCAACGCCGGATTCCATAGCTGCTTTTGCAACAGCAACAGGAAGATCAACAATCAGGCGTGGATCAAATGGCTTTGGAATAAGGTAGTCACGACCAAACTGGAGGTGTTCATCACTATAAACCGCTGCCACTTCGGCCACTGCTTCTTTACGCGCTAGAGCCGCAATAGCTTCAACACAAGCAAGTTTCATTTCTTCGTTAATT
>DCKO01000077.1:10861-30303 GCA_002320665.1 Micavibrio sp. UBA1672 | reverse complement strand
TTATGTCTATAGCAATGGCAAGCTTTTGGGTGAGTATGATGCTTTTACGGCGACTCCTTCTATAAGGTTTTCTATAAGGTTTTAGGAGCGCTCATTTCTTGGGCGGCCTGCTTTTTTTCTAGGCAACAATGCGGCTCAATTTGTGTTTCCCTTCCCGAAAATCACTTTAATTATTTCTATAATACCGGACAGTAATTCGGCGCTCTAGGAAAAACTTCGGGAGTTTTTTTTATAGTTTCTCGCTACATCATTAACCTTTAGCTTCTTTAAATGGTCTAGGGGGTTTTCTGCAAAAGGTATACTTCCATTTCTATCGGCTTTAACTTCCATCATTCGTGCCCATTTTTTGGCATCTGATAAGTTGATAAAGCTTTTAGTAGATGATTTACAGTTTGTTCTTCTAATTTGGGCTTCATATTTAGAGCCTCTTTTGCGTATGGATGCCATCTTTTCATTCCCTTTTGTGGGATTAGAGTGGCAGAAGAAATTTTTATTGATTGGTTTTATCTATTAAAATGAATGTAAGCCTTGCTCACAGTCACTTTAAAATGGTGGGCGGTACTGGGATTGAACCAGTGACCCCTTGCGTGTCGAGCAATATATGGAAAATATTCTCATGTAATTCATTGTTTTATAATTACTTGATTACCTATAGTTTGTACAGTGGTTAGGTAGTATAAAGTTTGTATAAAGTAGAGTTTTTGTGCTCAGCTATTCGTTGTTGTCCCCGAAAATGCTCGCATATTAATTGTTTAAGATTCTTTTTTTAACAATAAGCCCCATACCTCTATTATTTATGCCACGGCTAGAACTTCGGCTTCAACTTCTTCCAAATCCTCAGGATCTTGGTAATAAGCTCCAAGCATGTTCTCTAGCTTACGAATGAAGATATCGCCTTGTGTGACATAAGGAATTGCAATCGCGCCTGTTCCGGTTCCTTTGATAACAATAGTAGAATAGCCGAATATACGCCCTATGATAGGTTCTTCCAGATATGCGGTTTCAATACGTTCTAAAGACAATTGAATCCAGTCACGGGAGAGAAAACCATACCGCGCTAAAACTTTTTTATTGGTTAAAACCAAATGCATTGTGATGTAGTTTACTACTGAGTTATATAAAGGGTAAAGCGTCATGAACCAGATAATAGCGCCGATAATAGGCATGAAAAAAAGTGCAACGGCTAGACCAATAAAGGCATATGTGATAGTGGATCCGAAAACCATCCAGTGCATTCTGGCATCATATAGTGGTTTTTCATCTTTGGTCAGTAATTCCTGAATTCTGTCAATCATAATAAATTCCTTTCATGGACTAATCCTGATTATTCTTACGATTGATTGGAAAAAATGTTCCTTTTTTTACTAATATATTCAGTGTGTTTTTTGTTTCCACCAGAGCTGTAACATTTTCTTTTGTAATAATAAGTCTTCGAGATGTTGCTGCATGGCTTGATTATTCTCAAGCAAGGCAAGCAACTCGTATTCTTCGTCCAGATCAAGCTCTCCATCAATCAGAGCCTGAATATCAAAATCGGATATGTTTTTTTTACTTGGCATGTTCTTAAAAGTTAAAGGGTGCCGCGCGGCCAGCACCCTTTAATTCGTTTATATCGTTATTTCCGAAATTCTACGACAACGCGGCGATTCTCTCTTAAAGCGACGCCATCTTCAGTCGGGATAGCAGGTTGGCTTTCACCATAGGCTTCTTCGTCGAGAATACGGTTTTTAACGCCTCTTTCATTCAGGGCATGAGAAACAGCCTCGGCTCTTTCGTGTGATAGATTATGGTTATAATCTGTTGGGCCTGCTTTATCAGCGTGACTGGCGATCGTAACCTCACTAGGGTTATATTGTCTGATTTCTGATGCAACCTGATCTAATGTTAATCCGGCGGCAGGCTCGATTTTAGAGCTATCAAAAGCAAAATTAACCTCGTAATCTGTCAGAACTTTGGCTCTGGGCTCTTGTTTCATCGGGGCTTGTTTAGGTGCCGGTGCTTGCTGGGCAACTTCATGTTTCAAGCTGCAGCCATCGCGAACAAAACCTTCGGGGATAGGCTGATAAAACTGGCATGGCTCACGTTGCTCGTAATTCAGATATTCATGCAATTCTTGCTTCTCATCAGCTGGAAGTTCTGCAGCGTAATGACTGTAAGGCTCATCTGCAACGCTATAATGTGATGTGAATGTATCTGCAGATGCGGAGCTTGTGCCAAGGCCTATAATAGCTACTGAGCTTAAGGCTATTTTTTTGAAATGTTTCATTTGTCTAATCCTTTCAATTTCTAGAACTTATTTGTCCTAACGTAGTGAGGCTTGAATTTGTTCCCTTTAAAATTAAATGGAACTTCTTTTAATAGTTATGGGTTGGAGTTGCTGTATGGAAATTGAAACCATGAAATTATATTACGAAAGGAGAGTTTCATGCTTGGATGGGCATTAACATTTTTAGTCATCGCAATCATATCAGGGGTATTAGGATTAGGTGGTGTCGCTGTAATTGCGGCTGATATCGCTCAATTGCTATTTATTGTATTTATTGCGCTGTTTATCATTGCGTCAATTGCGCATGCAATTCGCGGTAATACACCGCCAGTTTAGTAATATAGAACACATAAATATTCCTTAGAAAAAGACGCTAACATTTTGATTGGCGTCTTTTTTCATGGCTTGTTACCGAAAAAACCTGTATGCATAGACCTATCTCGGAAAAAAGGAAGGGCGATTTGGATCAGGTTTTTATCCGGAACTTTGTAATATTTATTGTGCTGTTGCTCTCTTGCGCCGGCCTGCTGACCTATAATCTGGTTATAGGTGATAGAGAGCTAGATAAGACAGATGATCTTGTTTTACACACACATGATGTTATTACCGAAGCTGAACAACTTTCTACATTAATTGAGGGTATGCTCGCAGCGCAGCGTGGCTATCTGATCACTGCAGATGATGGGTTTTTGGAAGAATATGAAACAAAAAAAGCTGGTGTGTCTGAGCATGTCGCCGCTTTGTCCGAATTGACGATTGATGATCCTTCGCAGCAAAGCCGTTTGGATGAGATCAGGAGTTATTTTACAGATTTCTCAAAACAGCTTGAAGAGCGTGCACAACTCATCGAACCTACACCTGAATACGCTGCAATCAAAGATCAGGATTTAGTTAATACGCTAAAAGATGTCGAAAAAATTGATAATCTAAAAGATAATATTGTACGGATTAATTCTTCGGTTCTGCAAGAAGCCTACACGCAGTTAAACGAACGTGTTAGTAGTCTTGACAATAAAAAAAGCCAGTATCTAAAGACACTACTGTTCAGTGTTTTGACCGGTACTATATTATTGCTTGTTTTTAATGGTTTTTTGCTCAAAGTCCAGCGCAAGCGCAGTCAGGCCGAAGAAAATCTGAAGGAAACAGAAGAGCGCTTTGCGTTGGCTGTTGAAGGGACAGAAGACGGAATTTTTGATTGGGACGTTAAAAATGACAAGGTTTTTTATTCCGGTCAATTTTTTGGCATGCTTGGTTATGAGCGTAAGGGCTATACAGGAGAAGTAGAAGATTTCAAAGAACTCATTCATCCAGAAGATATTGAGAATGTTTGGTTCTGTGTAGAACAATATTTGGGGGGGCAATTATCTGAATTTCATCAAGTGTTTCGCATGAAGCATAAATCCGGGCGTTGGATTTGGATACAATCGCGTGCAAAGGCGCTTTTTGATAAGAGTGGCAAAGCCTACCGCATGGTCGGGGCACATACTGATGTTACGCATACAGTTCGTGAAAAGGATAAGCTCAAGGCTGAAAAAGACCAAGCGCAAGAAGCTAATATGGCTAAAAGTGAGTTTCTTGCCCATATGAGCCATGAAATTAGAACGCCTTTAACTGCTATTAGCGGTATAGCGGAGATTCTTGAAAAAACAAAAGATGATATGGATGATAAGAAGAAGAAACTTGTTCATACACTATCATCCAGCACTGAATCTTTGAAAGATCTGGTTAATGATATTCTGGACTTTTCCAAGATTGAAAGCGGGGAGCTTGAGCTTGATGAGGAGATATTTTCGTTAAGCGAAGTTTTTGAGAATGTCATTAGTATGATGTCATTGAAGGCTTCGGAAAAAGGGGTCAGTTTTGTTTTTGAATATAATGAGTTAAAGCAATCCGATTTTTATGGTGATGCAAAACGTATTCGCCAAATTCTCATTAATCTGGTGAATAATGCTATCAAATTCACAGAAGAGGGCGGTGTTACAATTAAGGCTGAGATAGAAGATCGTGCAGGCCATGATTATTTACGTATTGATGTGGCCGATACAGGTATAGGGATTGTGCCGGAAAATTTTGATTTGGTGTTTGAGCGATTCCGTCAGGCAGACTCTTCTGTTTCCAGAAAATATGGTGGAACCGGCCTTGGGTTACCGATCTCCAGAAACCTTGCCCGCATTATGGGCGGTGATATCTTCTTGAGCAGTGAAGCAGGAAAAGGCTCAACCTTTACTGTATTGCTTCCTATGAAAATAGAGGCAAAAGGGCAGATTATCCCGGATAATGAATTGAATAATAAGCTGACTGACAAGATACGTGCAGCGATTAGCGATGAGCAGAAAATTCTCGTCGTTGAGGATTATGAAGGTAATGTCCTGGTTCTAGGGTATTTGCTGGAGGAGATAGGGGCAGATTTTGATGTTGCAGGGACAGGTATTGAGGCACTTAAGCTCTGGAATGCAAATCACTATGATATTATTTTGATGGATATCCAGATGCCGGAAATGGACGGCTTTACGGCTACACATGAGATTCGCCGGATTGAAAAGCAAAGGAAGCTTGAGCGCACGCCTATTATCGGTATGACGGCGCATGCTCTGGTCGGTGATAAGGATAAATGCATCGAAGCCGGTATGGATGCCTATTTGCCAAAGCCAATTGTCGAAGAAGATTTGAAAAAAGAAATTCTTAAGTTCATCAAAAAGGGTCAGAAGCGCGCCGCATAAAAAAAAGCCCGACCAATTAAGGCCGGGCACATGCATCATAGAGGAGTCTTGGATATTTATCAAGCAGCAGCCCGATAATGATGTTCCGGTGTACTTGGTATAAATTTTTCTTGCTTGATCGTTGTATCTAATTCTTGTTGTAGATTGTCCCTGGCGCGTGAAAGTCTTGAACGCACAGTTCCAACCGGAATTTCAAGTTTCTCTGAGACATCGGCATAACTCATGCCTTTTACACAAATCATAACCAGAATATTCCTGTGGTCATCAGATAGGTTATCCATGGCATTATCAACTTCCTGGATTTCCATTTTGATATCCTGACCAGCGTCAATTTTTTGCTTTTCCAGATATGGCTCAGGGTCATATTGCATTTCGAATTTTGTTTTACGGCGGTAATTTGAAACAAACATGTTGTACATGATCTTAGAAATCCAGCTATAGAGGTTTGTTCCTTCTTTGAATAAGTGCTTTTTTTCCATGGCTCTTAGTAATGTTGATTGAACCAGATCATCGGCATCACTTTGATTACGTGTCAAACGATAGGCAAATTTCTTTAATCTATCTGTTTCTTCCAGAAGTGCTGCGTTCTTAAACATGGTTATGCTCCTTTGTTGTTTGCAGTTTTGAAGGTAAAGGAGCTTCGTATCTCTATTTTGTCTTGAATGTTTCTTTTGTGAAAAACTTTGTTTCATGTTTGTAACAAATGATGATATTAATACTTATTCTTAACGATCAGGAAGCGGCTTATATGAAAAAAGGCACGATATTAAGTGTTGATGATGATGAAAATCTGCAAACCGTCATTTCACAATATCTAGAAGGGGATGGATATAAAGTTGTTACATCGGCGAATGCCTCATGTGCATTGGAGCGTGTTAATAACGGGGCACTGGATGTTATTTTGCTAGACCTTGTTTTGCCCGATGGTGAGGGGCTTACTCTTATTCCGCAATTCAAAGAAAAAACAAGTGCAGCTATTATTGTTGTGTCCGGCAAAAGTGACACAACAGAAAAAATTGTTTGTCTTGAAATGGGGGCAGATGATTATCTGACCAAGCCATTTGAAATGCGTGAATTATCGGCAAGAATAAAGGCTGTGCTGCGGCGTATGGAAATGCAGGTAAACAACAATGATAATGAGTCAAAGTCTGAATCTCCAGATAAAGAGCGAATTGACTTTCTTAATTGGACTTTGGATCGCGCACAATATCAGGTTTTTGAAAAAGAAAGCGGAACGTCTCTGGAATTTACAACAGGGGAATTTCAATTGCTTGAGGCTCTCATCCTATCGCCTAACAGAGCCTTAAGCAGGGAACGCCTTTTCGAATTAACCCGTGATGGAGAGTTTGATGTTTATGATCGTGCGATAGATATTCAAATTGCACGCATTCGTAAAAAGCTGGTGGATGAGAATAACGAAATCCTCAAGACCGTACGCGGTGTTGGATACATGTTTGTCAGTAAAAGCTCCTGAGCTTATCTTCTTCTTTTCTGGAACTTTTTCTCTTTTTATTTGTTTGCTTTGTCAGAATATGATGAAAGGAGATTAATAAGGCATGTTTAAAAAATTCAAAACTTTAGTAGTTCTTGGTTTGGCAATTCTCAGTCTTGGTGCTTTGAGTGCTTGTGAAACCATTGAAGGCGCAGGTCGTGATATTGAGAACGCAGGTGAAAGCGTTCAGGATGCAGCTAATTAAGTAAAGGAGGAAAGCTATGGGTAACAATAGTTTGCTCGCTATTATCGTTGTTTTACTAATCGGTATTTTTGCTGTTGTGTTGATTCAGGCCAATGAAGAAACGCCAGCGGAAAAAATCAGTAATAGCTTCAGTGAGACAATTGAAGAAATTGGCGATGAGATTGATGATAACACTGATGCACAATAAGTAAGAATTATAGAGAAGCCCAAATTTTAATGGGCTTTTCTTTTTTTTATATTTTTAAGGAGATTAAAAATGCAGATTACAGATGTTAGTAAAGATGAATGGCAGGTTCAGAAAATGTGCATTGATGTAGATGATTATGAGCTTAGTGTAGAAAAGCAAAAAGATCGCTGGGAATGCAATCAAAAGCGCGAAAGCTGGAAATGGATTGTCTCATATCATGGTAGTGTTGTGGCTAGTGGTTCCGTGAATTCCGCGGCAGAGGCAAGGCAACATGCTATTGGGAATGTTCCAAAGGATGAGATAGATGAGGATGATTGTGGTTGCGATTAGTTGATTTAAAAAACGCGTTAAAAAAAAAGCCCCCAAAAGGGGGCTTTTTTGTTTTTGTAGATATTATAAGACTTATGCAGCCTTCATAGTTTCTTTTAATGCCTTCATATAATCATGACTTTTTTGAAGGGCACGATACTCATTTTGTAACATAGATTTTGTTGTTTCAGGAATTTGCTCATCTTTTATAATATCCTGAATTTTATTCAAGCAACGATCTTCTGCTTCTTCCAGATGTGTAACGAGTGTTTCATCAATATCGTTACTAATTGAAGCCATTAATTTGCCCCAAAATTCACGTGCGCCTCCAGCGAAGGTTTCTTCTGTTTCGGGGGTTTCTCCGTTTGCTCGAATATGCTCTTGCAAATTAATTACAACATCTTTGTGTAATTTTTCAAGATCACGAAAAGTTGATTTAATCTGCAAGCTTTCTGCCTTTTCGCAGGCTTCTTCGTAGAACTCACAAGCATCCTCATTGATGTTAGCGAGGTTTTGAAGCTCTTTATTGATATAAAGCATAATGGTCTCTCCTTTAGTTGTAGGTGAATGTGTTTTATCCAACATCCGAGCAGGTATTTCGTTCCACAATGAGTCAAAATCTTTGGCTACAAAATTGAAACAAAGTTTTTCAAAACAGATACACAAGAGTCATTATCCGGTTACACATGCTCTTTATTACTTAGCGTGTATCAACGCAAAAAAGGAGTAAAGATCATGATTGCGAATACAGTTAAAAAAGTAACAGGTATTTCTCATCCGCTGATTTCGGATATGTATCTCAAGAAGGATTTTAGCTCGAAGAAACAAAATATTCTTGTCATACGGGCAAGAAGCCAAGGCGACAATGATGAAAATTTGGATCATGATGCCTTTGACTCATACTTGGTTGATCTTTTGACAGATTTGGAAGAGCTAAAAAATAAAGTCCAGAAAAAAGTCGGTAAATTTAGCCGGGTTGATATTCTTACGTCATAAGTTTTGTGTCTCAGGATAGTTCTCCCTATACCCCTAGCCCTCACTCGAAACTATCCTGATTGCGCTAGCTGGCCTCTGAAATATGAGGCCAGTTTTTTTATTGGAACTTAAATGCGATAGGTCTCGTTAGTGCAAGTATCATTGAATACTTACAAAAGGAGAAGACAATGAATAAGACATTTTTAACAGCAGTTTCTGCTCTGGCTATTATGGTCGCGAGTCCGGCCATAGCAGAAACCAAAACCTCAGGTCCTGATCATACTAAATCTACCGGTAGTTTTTCAGAGGATGCCAAAAAGGCTTGGGACAATACCAAGAAAGATGTTTCAGAAGCGGCAGAGAATATTTCTGATGCTGTTGAAGAGACGTATGGGGATGTTAAAGAAGCCATGGCTGATAATGATGATCAAACATCTGTTGAAAAGATTGTTTTTGATCCAAACCAGACTGCTACGGTTATCATTGGTCAACCTGTCTATAATGTGAATGGTGATCGTGTAGCCAAAGTCCGTGACATTATCCTTGATCAAAATGGAAATGCTAAAATGGTTGTTTTAGGCGATGGAGATTTTACTGGATTAGGAAAATTGGTTGCTTTTGACTATAGCTTGATTACCAGTCGAAGTCAGGAAGGTGATATTATTACCTCTCTTACCGAAGAGACGATAGATAAGGCTGCAAATTTTTCGTATGACCCGGCAGAGGCTGGCGAAAATGTGCGTGTAATTCCAAGTAATGGATATAGTGCTTATGAAATGCTCAAGGGTCATGTTGTGGATCCGAACGGTAAGGAACTGGCCAATGTCGATAATTTTATCTTCCATAATGGAGAGGCAGATAAAATCGTTGTTTCTTTTGGCACAGTTCTTGGTCTTGGTGGAGAACAAGCAGCATTGGCCTTTGGCGATACAGATGTCATGAAAAAAGGTAAGAGTGTCGAGTTCAAACTCAGTACGAATGAAGCAATGCAGTTTGAGCAATATAAGAAAAACCTTCAAAACTAACCCTCTAAAGTTGAAGGCTTCTCCTGACTTTTTAGATCAGGGGAAGTCTTATAAGTTTTTTAAATTTTGAAAGGAGAAAGTTATGAATAAGGATATTTTTAGTGGTAATTGGAAACAATTTAAAGGCGAGGTCCAGAAACAATGGGGTGAGCTTACAGATGATCAGTTTGATCAGATTGAAGGCAGTCGAGAAAAGTTGATTGGCACAATCCAGGAAAATTATGGTGTACTCCGTGATGATGCCGAGAAACAGGTGCAAGACTGGGAGGATTCTATCAGTAAGGCAGCATAATACTATAAATATATCAGGAACTTAAATCTGATCCGCTCGTTGGTATAGACGAGCGGATTTTTTATCCGGGAAAAGGAGTAAAAATGAAAAACCTATTATTAGTATCCAGTGCAGTTATGGTTGCAGCTTTTGGATCATTTGATGAAGTCGAGTATCTAGAAAAAGGCGTGGCTGAAATCGAGGAAGAGAGTTATCTGGAATATTACAGTCCGGAAATTGTTGAAATTCCGTCAGGTGACCCCAGAGCCCGCATACCTGAAGAGTTGCTTTGGGAATTAGAGAAAATCAGTGAAATGGAGGATATATAATGACTAGGCAAGAAAAAGATTTTATCAACCAAATAGAGCATTTAGAAAATGTTGTTTTTGTTTGTTTTGGCAGGCCACAAGGCGCTGAGTTGCCGCAGGTTCTAAGTGAACAAGATGTTGTTGTGGATTTGATACAAAGACGTAGTGGGCAACCTTTAGAAACTGTGAAATCAGATATTAACCATCAATTTACGGAATAAAAAAGGAGATGCTTTATGAATGAAAGAGGGAATATCTTGCGCATTCTGTTATCCGTTTTATTACCTCCAATTGGTGTGGCCATGGAAGTTGGTATAACAAAACACTTTTGGATCAATATCATTTTAACGTTACTTGGTTATCTGCCTGGCATTATTCATGCCGTTTACATTATAGCAAAGAGGTAAAGACAATGAATACAAATAACCCGAACCACAATCCCGAAACCTCTCCGGTCTTTTATTCGGATGAAGTTCATCAGCCATTCGCAAAGCGTGTTCTCTCTGCTTTGACATGGATTATACTTGTATCGCTTGTAATTTCTATATTTTTATCATGGTTTCACGGCCAAGAAGAAGTATTCCAAGAGAATGTAGCCACATCTGCCACTATGGCAAAAAATGAAGCTGCTGCTTCCGCAGAAACCAGTACGAAAGGCGAGGTCAAAGAATTTGTTGAAGGTGTATTTTCTGCGATTACAGGAGACTCAAAGTCTTTAGGTTCTGATGCGCCAACCGTTAAAGAAGTTGCAGAAAATGTGGCAAAACAAATGCCTACAAAGGAAGAGCTTATTGAAGAAGTTTTTGATAGGAAAATTCTGGATGATCAGGGTCAGATTGCAGGAGATATTCAGGCTGTGAGAAGTTCTGAAGGTGGTATCAAGAGCTTTAATTTTACATTGAAAGAAGACCTGACTCCTACAGGCAAGCCACAGGTTTTTTCTATTCCCGAAGATGAAGTCAAAGTTGTTCAGAATGGAGATATATTTTTCATTCAATTAAACAAGGAACAAACAATTGCCTTAGCCAAGATGTTATATGGGGAGAGTAAGTAAGAGCTTCTTGTCACTTACAGACAGATATGATTTCAAAATTATATAATTTCTGGCAGATACTTCGTGAAAATCTATGGTTTACACCGGCTTTGTTTTGTATTGCTTATTTTTTTGCAACTCTTGGTTTGTATATCATGGAAAGAGAATATTTTTCGGATGCTATTTTGCCTCAGCTTTTTTTTAGTGGCAGTAACGACGATGCCAAGTCCGTCATATTGGCTTTACAGTCATCAATGATTACTATGGCGACACTGGCAATATCTATTACGATGGTTGTTCTTTCGCTTGCAGCGACACAGTTGGGGCCAAGGTTAATCCGTAGCTTTATGGGCGATAGGAAAACGCAAAACTATATCGGACTGTTTTTTGGCTCTATAGTTGCGTGTTTTCTTCTGTCTTCTATATTGCATGACAAGAACCCTGAGCAATGGGTGCCAAAAGTTACCCTGAATTTCATTTTCTTGATGTGTTTTGCAAACTTATTTGTTCTGTTGGCTTTTGTGAATCATGTTGCAAAATCAAGTATTGCTGATCAGGTGATTTTGCATGTGACTAATGATTTAATCTGTGCGCTAAACCGTCTGACTGAGAGCGAAGATGAAAACAGCGAGAACGTTCAAGAAAATAAGGGTGATATATGGCCAAAGGATTTTAAACGAAAAAGGCAAAGACTGTATTTTAACCGCTTTGGGTATGTTCAACATATTGATTATGACCATATGGTTCAAATTGCCGAAGATCACGGGCTTTATATCAAAATTCATTTCAAGGCAGGTCACTTTCTTGTCGAGGGAGAAGACGGGGTGCATATATATCCCACCTCGGAAAGTTATTGCGAAGACATAGAAAAAGAGATCAGGAAGTGCTTTATTTTGGGGAATCAAAGGACGCCTACCCAAGATATTGAATATTCTATTCGTCACTTGGTGGAAATTGGTTTAAGGGCACAATCTCCGGGTATGGATGATAATTTTACGGCTATAACTGTACTGGATCGTCTGTCATCAGCTTTGGCAATTTTGTTCAAGAAAAAAATTCCATCTGAATATTATGTTGATAGCAAAAATAAAGTCAGGTTATGGGCAAAACACAACGATGAAGCAGATCTGATTTTTAGTGCGTTCGATCAAATGCGCCAGAGTGCAAGGGATAAGCCGGATATTGTTGCTCATCTTTTAAAGAAATTAAAAATTTTATGTGATTTAGCACATAGTAAGGCACAAAAAAACGGATTAAGACGACAACTTAAGGAAATTGAATTTGATCTATCGTATATTGATAAACAAGTTCTAGATATAGAAAACTTGAAATCTTTATGTTCGGAGCTTTTAGAACAAGTTTAGTTTTCTTTCTTACGCTCAAAAGTTTCGAAGTTTTCGAAGTTAGAATTTTTTAGTTTGTATATATCAATCGTCATGGTGTTTTTTGTTAGTGTAATAAGATTAAATCCGTTTTCTTGATCTCTTGTACGGTTTGAGAGAGCTGTAGAAGCACTTAAATATACTGTTTGATGTGTATCATTGCCTAAAGTTGTTATTGAGGCATGGTGAACATGGCCGGTAAGGACAAGATCGATTTTTAAATCCTGTATTTTCTTTAATGTGGCTTTTCGACCAAATACAGTAACATCCAAGGGCATTGTATCTACTTTGTGTATTGGGTGGTGAAAAGTACAAATTTTCCAACGTGTGTCATTAGGGGGGGGATAGAAGAATCTGTCCAACCTTGCTCTTTGTTCGGCTGAGATAGTACCATTTGCCCAGTTCCAATGTGGTAAGGCTCGTCTGGCAGAGTTCAGACCCGCCAATTTTATTTTTTCGTTTTCATAGACCGGACAAAGGTCTTTATTTATAAAATTTTGATATTTCTGGTAGGGCTCAAAAAAACGCTCGATCAAATTATATGCGGGAATGTCATGATTGCCGGGTACACAAAAAGCAGGGCAGGGCAGGTTATTCAGAAAATCTTTGGTTTTTTGAAATTCTTGTGTGAAGGCTCTTTGTGTAAAATCGCCGCTTATAATTGTAAGGTCTGGCTTTGCTTGATTCAAACTATCGAGAAGTTTATTTATAATATTATCTTTCTCTGTACCAAAATGTAGGTCGGATAAATGGATTATTTTCATTGATGTGTTCCTATCCAAAGATTGCAGAATAGCCATATGGTAATAAGGCAAGGCTACCGATACAAATTATGAAAGAGATCGCAAAGAGTAAGCCATCCCGAGCTGTTAGACCTAGGCCTAATAATAATATTCCGCTGGCGGGTAGAGCCGCTGCGAATGGGATGAATCCCAGGATCATGATAGCTATTGATAATAAGATGCTGATGATGGCTATTATTGGTTTCAGGCTATCTTGTATCAAAAATTTAAAACGCGGATAAATAAGTTTATCAATTTTTTGTGCATAGGGTTTTGCTATACTTAGAGCTTCAAGAAACTTTTCCCTGCTAAATGAGAAGCTTTTCAGGCTCTTTGGTATCCATGGCTGTGAACGACCCATAAGGATTTGTGCCGAGACAAATATTATCAATAAAGCACAGATACTGGGCATGCCGGGAATTGCTCCGGTTGGCAGAATTATAATGATTGCCGGGCCGACTAAAAGAGGGCCGAATCCTCTTGAATTCAAGACTTCAACCAATTCGGCAACATCAATTTTTTGACCTTTTGTATCATCTTTGATGACCTCTAAAGTTTGTGTTAGGGCGGCTGTATTATTCATGGATTTGTACTCTTTGTTTTGGGCAGAAGTATTTTTAAGGACTTAGGCAAAATTTTAAAATGTAGTGGTGTTTTTATGTGTTTGGGCTCGCCATCCAGAGCAAGTAAAACCGAGGAGCTTGGGCATTCTATTTCAAGGTATCGTGATTGCCATTCTTGTAAAGCTTGATCTGCTTTCCAGTCTGCAAAACGGAGCTTTAAGAGCAAACGGAACTTATCCCACATTGAACGCGGTGATAGGGAGTAAATACCAAGAAGGCCATTTTGAATTTCGGGTCTTTTGAAATTATGACTTAAGGTATCCCTATGGGGTATATACTGGTTATTTGAGATAACTAATGAAGACGTCTTTAAGTTTATTTTATGCTTATCCATTTTTAGTTTGACTTTGAAGCTATTGATTTGATCTAGTTGCTCAAAAACATAATATATTAGATGTGGAATAAGAATTGGCTTACTCGTATTCCGGTGTTTTTCCCGAAATTTTGAGGCTGCCGGTATAGCTCCTAAACTGGCACAGCATAAAAATATTTCATCATTTACGCTTCCTACATCAATTTTTTTGGAAATTACTCCGTTCTTATAGGCGTGAAGCGTTTTGTCTAGTTGGGTTGGGATGTCCAGATCTTTGGACAAAAGGTTCATAGTGCCTAAAGGCAAAACCCCGAAAGGCTTATCTTTGCTCATAAGCGTTGTTGCACAGGATTTAATTGTTCCATCACCACCGCCAATCAATATCGGTGTGTTATTGTTCTTTTCTTTTTTGATTTTTTCAATAAGGGCATCAGGAGATAAAAAATACAGCTTATTTACATTAATATTACTCTGTGAAATTCTGGCTTCAAGATAGTTTTGTCCAAAATCCAAAACGGTTCCAGATTGTTTATTGATGAATATATTGTAACTTTCTTGACCATTATTCATAGTGGTTAAACGTATGAACAATCCGTGAGTTCCATGATTAATGTTTGTTTTTTATATCAATTCTATCTTCTTTGCCTTGGAAAATAGACATGTAATACCCACCGATAATCAGGATTGATGCAATTGATAAAAACCCAATGATCGCAAGAGGGTATATTCCAAAACCCAGCACTAAACCGATACTTCCTGCTGCCCATATGCTTGCACCTGTGGCAGTTCCTATAACTTGGTGATCATCGCGTTTTATGATTGCGCCTGCTCCGAGGAAGCCAATTCCCGTTAATGTACCAGCCATTATTTTACCTAGATCTAAAGAAAGAAGATTCTCTGAATTTGCGAAATCCGCGTAAAGCTCTTGAGTAGCCATTGCGATTAAACATGTTGCAACACAGACTATCATATAGGCACGAAAGTCTATGGGTTTATTTTTGCTGTCGCGATCCCATCCCAAAACAAAGCCAAAGCTCATAGCAAGGAAAACGCGTAAACACACTTCTTCCCATGTAAAAAGTGTTAAGTGTAGAGCTTCGAGCATTAGATATTTTTTTCTGGGTGCATAAGTTTATTCTTAGTCTTGGATATTTCTTGAAGCATAATAGCTGCTTTTTCTGTTTCGTGATCTTCGGGCATGTTTTCAGATTCTGATTCTAGCAACCTGTTTTGGTCAAGTTCCCAACTATCCAGAATTTTTATCTTTTCTTTGTATGTTGTATGGATATCAGAGATTACGTCTTCGGGCTTTCTATAAACTTCTGATGGGTTTTTTATTGCTTGATCTAATATATTTTTATTTACGGTCATTTTATTTCTCCTTTATCATTTCCAACAGATAATTCAGGAGAAAGTTCCTTCTAGATAACCTGCACCACCTTCTTCTGTGCTTCAACGTCAGCTTCAATATAACGCTGTGTCATTTGTAGTGATGAATGCCTTGCCAGCATTTGTACATCCCGCATAGAGCCGCCTACTGTTGATATTTTGCGAGCCGCATTTGTTATAAATGTTCTACGTCCGCTATGTGATGAACAGCCATTAAAGCCCATCTTAGTATACCAGATAGTAAACATGTTAACGATCACTTGTGCAGAAGTCTCCTTGCCACGCTCTGTTTTTATGATCTTGTCTGATACAGACACATTATTACATAGATCACGATACTCAGACAGAATTTGTTTTAGTTCTTTATTTAACCAGATCACTCCACCGGACTTACCTTTCGATGCTGTATTCTCAAGAGTAATGCAATCTGCAATTTGTCCTTGTGCATCTGTAACCATTCCCCAAGTAATAGACGCAATCTCTTTTGCCCTTAATCCTGCACGAACGGATAGTAAAAAAATTAACTTATTGCGAAGCGCATGACGGGTTGTCTCAATATACATCAGCATAGCCGCTTGTTGATGTTTGGTTAGAGTTTTTGCTTGTCGTCCAAGTCCCATAATAGCCTCTTTCTCATTATAAAATTTTCACTATCTATGATTCTATAATATGCCTCCAAAACCACAAGAAAAACCATCACTGAAAATGCGTTGAATTCCCTTATTTTCTACCGTTTTTATTATATAATTATAGTTTTATAATAAGTCGATCTTATGACTATTTTTGCTACTTTAAAAATATGCAAATTTGCACAACACCGCCCAACATTACGGAAAAAGAATACTAAATATATCTGTATTTAAGCATTCATGCATGCATATCGTGAAACATCTGGAATAGATACAATGGCAAGGCATTGTATTTGGATTATAAACCCTTGATGGATCAGGTGCAGGAAAGTGCTGTAGAGACAAAATGTGATGCCAGACACAAAAACAAGTGAGAGCTTGCTATTTGAATGCAGGAGTTTAAATCAGAACAAACGCCCTTTAGTGAAACGTCTAAAAATTAAAAATGATCTGGTACGACGAATGGACAGACATGTTACATTCAGTTTCAGGGGATGTCGCTGCATAGCACCTCTGGGATGCCGTAATTATGAAATCGCTTGTAGAGGTAATCGGATTACCGTATCTCGTGCTTTGACTGTAAAAATTAAAGTAATCAAGTTATGCAGTAGCTGACATGCATCTGAAAGAAGCATGAAAAAAAACATTTCGCCTCGGATAGGCGAAATGTATCTAACGCAAACTGAAGATGCATTACATGTATTAATATATTCATTATTAAATATAGAAGATATAGAAAACGACTAATGTGCGTAGCACATCACATTGCTTCGCAATGTGATTAATGTTCTTCAAATAATATATGGATTAATAGGTCTTGATGTTCACGGATTCAAAATTAAGAGACATCAATCTTCAACTTTCTCAAGAACCTTCTTGCCGCGTGTCAAAAATAAAACAGGAGTTAGAATTATAACACCAGCCATCCAGACACCAACTATTAAAGCTGCTCCAAGTCCTGTTCCAATGCTCGCGCCAATTTGTTCTGCTTCCGAAGCCATGCCAGCCATTTTTTCAGAAGCATTATTTAAGCCAGCAAAGAGCCAAAATCCCATAATGATATTGAAGAATATAAACGAGCCTTTGACCAGCTTGCCAAAAAAGCTTCTTGGAAGTCTTGATTCAATCATTTTTTCACCCACTTTTATTCTCCTGTCTGTTTAAATATACATGTTTGAAGATCAATAACTTTATTTTCAAAATCATCTTGTTGAATTGCTGCGACATCAATTTTTGCATTACACATCTGTGAGAGTTTTATACCGGAAATGCTATTAGAAGCCGCAGATAAAGCGTATGATTGTTGAGCAAGTTTAATAACAGAAGAACCATATGCCTTTTTTGCCTGCTCCTTAAACTTGTCTGTTTGCTCATCATTTAATCCAAGACAATCAGCCTTTTGTTTAATCTTGTCTTCTTGGAACTGGAAATAAACAGCTATTTTTTCATCGTAATTTTTATAGATGCTTCGTGCAGCGAAATTTTCTGTTTTCTTAAACTTCTTGCACTGCTCATCCAGATGTCTATCTTTTTTCAAATTAAAATAATCCAGAACAAGATAATCTATTGGATTATCAGAATTTTCAAAAAACATCGGATTGAAGTTTTCAGACGTTGCCAACTCACCTGAATAAGCCGGACTTATAATAGCTGATGTCGCCAATACTGTTATTAGAGCAAGCTTTGTATATGTATTAATATTATGCATCATAACAGTGACTATAGTCACGTTTCTTTGTGAATGCAAGCAAGCAATTATATTTGCATGAACAAAAAAGAACTAGAACAGATTGTCGATGATGTTGTTGCCAAGTTAAAAGAAATAAGACTTGAACAAAACATTTCTCATGAAAAACTAGCCGAGAAAACAAAGCTCAACCGTTCAACAATCAGCTTGATTGAATCCCGCAAAAGACAGCCAACCCTGCTGACCTGCTTAAAGATTGCAGATGCTTTAGATGTAGATTTAGCAGATATAATAAAAAACAGATAACTCGTCCTGCTTTTTTTCCGTTTTCACCTTCATCTAAATCAATTACTTTAGCTGCCTCTTCTCCCATCATCATTTGAAAGATAAATCAGTTTATAAGAAATTCTCTATAATTGTCTAAGCTGTCATGACCGTAATGTTTTTCGATCATTTCAATGCTTGTGCCCATTTGCATAGCAAGTGCGCGTATCGGAATTTTTTTGCCGTCAATTCCGGCAAGAGAATATGTAGCATACGTATGACGAAATGAATAAAGCGAGTGTTTCTGTTGACTTTTACTGTATTTAAAAGCACATTCATCTATCAATATTTTTAGACCTTTTTTGATGCATTTAATTTGTTTGCCGTTTGGAAATGACTGAATGTATTCATTTTCATTAAAAACTTGTTCATGAGCTTTCACATACGTTATTCTTCTGTCCTGAATACGTTTTAAAGCATTTATCCCTTTGTTTGAGCGAATGAATAGTGATCTATTGCTACTAACTTTTCCAGCATTGTATAATTTGATACTCTTGTTTTTCCAATTTATGTCTTGCCATCTGATAGTTTTTATTTCGCATGGCCGAATGCCAGTATCGACAAGCAATATAGCTAAATCGTAAATTAATTGACGACTCCATAATTTAGTTTGATATAAGCCACTTTCTTGACCTTTATATTTTTTGTTCTTTAATTCATTAATCCTAGCTTTAGCAACGCTTTTTAAAGTTTTTAATTGTTCTTGTGTGAAGTGTGGACGCGGATTTGAAGTTTCTTTGTTGCGTTCTAATTTGATCTGATGTTGTAGCCAGTTACGTTTTAAAGCGAATGCCATCATTTGATTAAATACCGCAGCTTCTTTGTTTAAAGTGCCGTTCGTTATTTGTGCATATTTAGATTTTCTGTGATCTAGATATTCATCTAAATGATGATGTTTTATTTTTGTTACATCGCAGAACTTTCCAAAAAATGGCTTTAAGTGCCTTCTAAGTGTTCCTTCATGAAAATATTGCTTTTTCTGCCCATCCAGAGACTTCAGATATCTTTGTGCCAATGAATTAAATGATATTGTTTCTGATATAATTCCATTTTCTATTTCATATAGTGCTTTTTGACGTGCTTCTTCAGCAATTAACTTTGCTTTTCTTTTGTCACCTGTTTTTGTTGATTTTCTGAAAAGTTTACCGTTAATACGAAAATGGTAATGATAATATGGACCACTGATTTTTTTGATAGATAGTCCTTCAGCAACTACGATTGTTGCAGAGTTGTATTTAGTCATGCTTTGACTCCTTGTACAATCCCTGTACACAGAGCGCATAATATAAGTAGAGATTTCTTTTTAAGTTATTGTTTAAAAACAGCAATTGAAATAGCAAAAGTGCCTGTAGTTGTGAAAAATCAACCTCAATTGATGTTAAGTTGTTATTATATAACAATAAGTTGCAAAAATCAAGCGACAATTTGCTGTTATGTAAATTATTTTGCGCTGTTATGTATAAGCGCAAATAGTGATCTAAGTTATTTATTTTAAAGGAAAATGGTGGGCGGTACTGGGATT
>DCKO01000077.1:0-10518 GCA_002320665.1 Micavibrio sp. UBA1672 | reverse complement strand
GTGACCCCTTGCGTGTCGAGCAAGTGCTCTACCGCTGAGCTAACCGCCCACTTAAATAACGGTATGAGGCGTAGTTTTATCGGGAAGTACTCTTGGTTTCAAGCGTTTTATTTTCGGGCAGCCAAAAAAGATATCAACTTGCCAGAATTGTGTCGATTTGCTTTACGAGATCATTAAGGTGAAAAGGCTTGGAGAGCATATTTTCTTGGTTGATCTGGTCTGTGTCTGTTTCCTCGGCCTTTTGAAGGGCAACACCTGCGAAGCCTGTGATAAACATAACTTTCAGGTTCGGGAATTTGTCAGTAGCTTTTTCGGCTAGTTCTATGCCGTCTATGCCGGGCATGACTATATCTGTCAGTAGTAAATCAAATCCTGTTTCTTCATCAAGAATAGTTAGAGCTTCCGAACCATTATCACAGGCACGCACTTCGTGGCCTGCACGGCGAAGGGCCAGAATTAAAAAATTAAGCATGGATTCATCATCTTCCACCAGCAGGATTTTTGCCATGTAGTATCACCTAATAAGTTCTTTTCTTCGTCAGTCATCATAGAATTTTAAGCTTATGCGGTGCAATAAAATTCTATATTTCTTATTCAACTGTTACGGATTTTGCGAGGTTGCGGGGCTGATCGACATCGGTGCCTTTAATCACCGCGGTGTGATAGGCCAAGAGTTGCACGGGGATAGCGTAGAGGATTGGTGCGACAAAGGGGTGGACTTCACCCATGGCGATGCTCCATGTGCTATCAGCGTGCAGGACTTCGCGCCCCTTTTTATCAGTGATCAAAAAGACCTTACCGCCGCGAGCTGTGGTTTCCTTGATATTGGAGATGTTTTTTTCGAACATCGGGTCATTGCCCGGGGCTATGACTACGACGGGCACGTTTTCATCAATCAAGGCAATGGGGCCGTGTTTCATTTCGCCGGAGGCGTAGCCTTCCGCGTGGATGTAGGATATTTCCTTGAGTTTTAATGCGCCTTCAAGTGCCAGCGGGTAAAGACTTCCGCGCCCTAGATACAGGACGTCTCTTGCCTTGGAGACATCACGGGCAATTTTTAAAATAGCTTCATCGTGTTTCAAGATGTCGGCAGCAATTGTCGGGACGTGACGCAAGGCTTCGGCCATGTCGTGTTCTGTGTCTGTTGTGATTGTGCCTTTTGCGGTGGCTGCGGCAAGAGCAATGCAAGCCAGAGTAGTAAGCTGCGTCGTGAAGGCTTTGGTTGAGGCGACGCCGATTTCCGGGCCAGCCAGAGTATGCATGACAAAATCGGATTCTCGTTCAATGGTGCTCTCGATTGTATTGACTACAGACAGGATTTTTTGGTTTTCGCGCTTGCAATAGCGTAAAGCCTCTAGCGTGTCCAAGGTCTCACCGGATTGGGAGATAAACAAAGCCAGACCGCCTTCGGGCATGGGGGCTTCGCGGTAGCGGAATTCACTGGCGACATCGATTTCACACGGGATGCGAGCGATTTGCTCTAGCCAATATTTGGCCACCATACAGGCGTAATAGGCTGTACCGCAGGCAATCAGGGTAATGCGCGGGGCATTTGTGATCGCTTCGACGATGTCTTTGGGAATCGTGATTTTACCTGTTGAAGGGTTCACGTAGGAATTCAAGGTTTCACCAATTACGGAGGGTTGCTCGTATATTTCCTTGAGCATGAAATGCTTGTATTCGCCTTTGCCTGTGATCGTTGCGGATTGTTCTGTGATGCGGGTGGAACGCTCGACAGGTTTGCGTTTCGTGTCATAAATTTCGGCGGAGCTGCGGGTTACGGTGACGCGGTCTCCATCTTCCAGAAAACAGATTTTTTGGGTTAAGGGTGCAAGAGCATAGGAATCCGAGGCGACGAACATTTCGCCATCGCCATAACCAATGGCCAAGGGGGTGCCTTGGCGGCAGCCGATCATTAAATCATGCTCTCCGGCGAAAACCATGACTAGGGCATACGCGCCTTCGAGCCTGTCCATAGCGGCATTTGCCGCGTCTTCTGGAGACATATTTTCCTTGGTCATATAATGGGTGACCAGATGAACGATGACTTCGGTATCTGTTTCAGTATCGAATTTCGCGCCATTTTTTTCGAGTTCTTCTTTGAGCGTGGCATAGTTTTCGATGATGCCGTTATGCACCACGGCAACTTTTTCTGTGGCGTGGGGGTGGGCATTGCGCTCATTGGGCAGACCGTGTGTGGCCCAGCGCGTGTGGCCTATGCCGACTGAGCCTGTTAGGGGCTGGCAATTTAGTTTTTCGGCAAGGTTAAGAAGTTTGCCTTCGGCACGGCAGCGGCTGATATGACCATTATTAAGGGTTGCAATACCGGCTGAGTCATAACCGCGATATTCCAGACGCTTAAGGCCTTCCAGCAAAAGTGGGGCCGCGTCCTGTTCACCGATAATCCCGATAATTCCGCACATATTTTAAAATACTCTTATTGTTTTCAAGTTGTCTTCAAGGGGTGTTTATTTGGGGCTGTCATCATAATTTACTCTAGCAAGGGATTTCTCAAGTACAAGTCACATAATTTTTCAAATTATTGCATGGCGTATTATTTCTTTTTTTTCTTGCGGTTATTTTTTGCCCAGTCCTTGATTGTGCGTTGCTCGGGGCGAGTTAAAGACAATGCATCTTCGGAGACGTCTTTGGTGATGGTAGAGCCTGCGGCGATGAAGGCGCCTTTTTCGATTGTAACAGGGGCGACAAGGTTGGCATTGCTGCCGATCATGACGTTATCTTTTATTTTCGTAGTAAATTTATTGAAGCCGTCATAATTGACCGTGATCGCGCCGCAGCCAAAATTCACATTTTCGCCCATTTCAGTGTCTCCGACATAGCTGAGGTGGCTGATTTTGCTGCCTCGTCCGATCGTCGATTTTTTAACTTCTACAAAATTGCCTATGCGTACATCTTCACCGATATCTGAACCGGGGCGCAATCTTGCAAATGGGCCTATGGTAGTGCCAGCGCCTATTGAGCATTTTTCAAAATGGCAAAAAGCTTTGATATGAACGTTTTCATTTACGGTGACTTCGGGGCCAAAATAGACATTGGGTTCTATGATTGTATTTGCACCAATTTTAGTGTCATGGCGGAAATAAACTGTGTCAGGATCTTGGAGCGTTACGCCATTTTCAATGTGTTTTTTTCTCAAGATATTTTGCGCAGTTTTTTCAAGCTGGCTAAGGTCGTAGCGCGTATTGCATCCTTGTGCTTCTTGCATATCCTTGATTAAGGCAATGGCGGTTTTAAAGCCATCTTTTCCGGCGATTTCAGGGATGTCGGTTATGTAATATTCACCTTGGGCATTTTTATTTGTCAGGCTATTTAGCCATTCATTGGTCTTGGTGGCATCCAGACAAAAAGCGCCCGTATTTACTTCTTTGATTTGTCTTTCATCATCCGAGGCATCTTTTTCCTCACGAATGGCTGAGAGAAATCCTTTCTTATCAACCAGCAAGCGACCATAACCTGTTGGTTGCTCTAATGTTACGCCAAGGACGGATAAGCCAATGTCTTTAGCGCTATGACGCGACGACCTCAGTGACTCAAGAGTGTCAACGGATATGAATGGTGTATCACCCAGCAAAACCATGATATCGCCATCAAAGCCTGCGAGCGCAGGCATGGCTGCCATAAGTGCGCTACCTGTACCTTGTTGTTTTTCCTGAATGACGGTTTCATGCGGGGCGCAGGCTGTGCGCAACTCATCCATATCTTTGCCTGTGACCACAATGATTTTATCGGGATTAAGTTTTTCTGTTGTTTGCAAAAGCCAATTTATCATAGGTAGTCCTGCCAATTCATGCATAACTTTTGGCAAGTCCGATTTCATTCGAGTCCCCTTACCGGCGGCAAGAATGACTATGGCTAAAGGCGGCATTTGGGACATAAGTAAACCTTAATAGAGTTTATTTTTTGGAATAGGCAGCTTTCATGACGTTATCGCCGCTTTCATAGCGTGTCATGTGCATGAACATTGTGCCATAAGCGGTTTTGACGCGCACGCGCACAGGTACGGCTACGGCGTAAGGTGTTACTTGGGCGATCCAGACGGTGGGCATCATACCGCGTTCACGGCCCTGTTCCTGAATGGAGAGCCAGCCTCTGGGTTTTTTGTGCCAAGCACCTGCTAGTGGTACGACTTCGACTGTGCATTCTGTAGCAGGTCCGCTATAGGCGTTATAGCGCGTTTTTTCCAGCATGACATTTCTTTGGTGACGAAAGATCAGGTTATAGCGGCGTTTGCCATCAAAGACTTCGGATGATCCTTCGCATTTACCGCCATTGGCGACTTTTTCCATGACCAGAATGGTTGCGGTCAAGGCATCAGTTGTGCCTTTGGTTAGTTCTGAATCAGGCTCTTCAACGCGGGGTTTTTTATGTGTGTACTTTGTAACTAGGTTTTTGAAGCTTCCGTTACGTCCGTAATTATAGGATTTAACTTCTCTTTCATCGCGCCAGATTGCGATAGATTCGTGAAGCTCTGGCTGCCTTTTATTCTGATCAATAACCCAGCCGGATGATTCGAAGCTTCCGCTCCATGGGGCGAGGGAGGCAAGAAGGCCTTTGGTTTCGGCCTCAAAGAACATTTTATAGCGCCCGTATTTTGAGTAATCGAGCGTCATGTTAGCTTTGACGGCATTAATTCCGCCTGCATAGACATCGTAATGAACTTTTTGTAACAAGAATCCCTGATTTGGTTTGGCCTTGGGCTTAACGCTATTTTCTGCCAGAGAGCTATAGGCGGGAAAGCAAATACTAAAGCCTATTGTGAAGCTAACCAATAAAAAGGCCGGGTGTTTCAATGATTTTTCCGCCCATGCCTTTTTTAAATGTTGTAATCCCATCTTTGTCTCCGATAATGCCGCCCAAATCAAAGTCATGGACATTCCTTCCTTTTAAAGCCGTCAATGCATTCCATAGTAACGCATTATGTGCACATTTCTCGCGCCCCAATGCGGATGTATAACCGATTTGGTAGGTCGCAGAATTTCCATGGATAAAGATTAATATAGCGGCAATTGGCTTTTCGTCAAATAATGCATATGCAGTTAATACATTTTTCCCACGAGAGAATTCGTAAATCAGGTTGCTCAGAAGTTTTAAGGACGCGCCATGATAGAATTTATCTTTTTTATCCTGCGCATAGCTTTTCAAAAACCATGAGAAAAGCTCGGGCGTAGAGTTCATCGTTATTTTTAGGTCTTGCTTTTGGGATTTGCTTAGGGCGTTACGCCATTTCTTATCAAGGTTCTTCTTCAGAGTATCCAGATCGGGCCTTAAATCCAGCCATATGGTTTTATAGGGTTTGCTATCGGCAGCTTGTTTGAAGCCGTTATGTTTCATGATTCTGTGTATAGCAGGTGTGTTTTTGATTTCAGGAATGAAACGGATTTTTCGTCCCATGCGGGCTGGAAATTCGCGGCGGAATTGCTGCACAAACAGGGCAAAGTCTTCTTCGCTGCCGTAGTTTTTAAACCATAATGGGCCACGATCTAGAATCGCGGCATGAACTGTGTTTTTGATGAAGCCGGCCTCAAGAATTTGGCACAAGGCGGCGGGCTGGTTTTCAATGTAGAAAATACCTTGCCTGATGGTCTGGTGATTAAGCTTTGCACAGGCTACTGCGTAGGGATAGCTTTGCAGTAAATTGCCTTTTTGTGCGCTGTTATAATAGCGTTCAAGGTCTTGGGGCGTAAAATTTCGCCACACAAAACGGGGTTTGTTTAACTGCAGAGCTTTATTTTGAGAGATCATACTTGATTTTGTAAGCGCTTCATGCTGAATTGCAAAGACTTTTATGACCTGAATACACTGATAATAATGGAAAAAATGAAATGACGACAGATTACAGCGCCTTGGAACAAACAATTAATCAAGGATGGGACGATAGAGATACCTTAAACGTCGAGACTAAAGGCGATATAAGAGATGCTGTTAGTGAGGCTCTGAATTTATTGGATAGTGGTGAGCTTCGCGTGGCATCACCATCAGAATCAGGCTGGGTTGTTCATCAGTGGCTTAAAAAGGCCGTGTTATTATCTTTCCGGTTGAATGACATGCAGGTGATTTCTGGTGGGCCGGGTGGCGCGAATTGGTATGACAAGGTCGCCAGCAAGTTTGAAAAATGGGGCAAGGACGAATTTGCTAAGGCCGCTTTCCGCGCCGTGCCTGATTCGATCGTTCGTCATTCTGCTTATGTGGCGCCGAATGCTGTTTTGATGCCATGCTTTTTGAATGTCGGAGCCTATGTCGGTGAAGGCACAATGATTGATACATGGTCTACTGTCGGGTCATGTGCACAAGTTGGTGCAAACTGCCATATTTCTGGTGGCGTGGGCATTGGCGGCGTTTTGGAACCATTGCAGGCCGAGCCTGTGATTATTGAAGATAATGTGTTTATTGGTGCGCGTTCCGAGGTTGCGGAAGGCGTGATCGTGGAAGAGGGCGCAGTGCTCTCGATGGGGGTGTTCTTGAGTGCCTCAACCAAGATTATTGATCGTCAAAGCGGTGAAGTCTTTATAGGCCGCGTACCGGCTTATTCTGTGGTTGTGCCGGGTACTTTGCCGGGTAAGCCATTGGCAGATGGCTCTCCAGGGCCAAATCTGGCTTGTGCTGTGATTGTGAAAACCGTGGATGAGCGCACCAGAAGCAAAACAGGTGTGAATGATCTGCTGAGGGATTGATCGTTTTTGAAAAGCGCTGTCAGCCTTAGTTATATTAGAATTTTTGTATACTATTTTTTTTGCATTTTTCTGGGATTGCCATTATAAGTCGTGCTAAATTGACTTAGGTGGTGATGAATGTTTAAAAATAGCTGTTTAACAAGAGCTTTTAACTGGTTTACAAAGAAGCTTCCTCATCAAGACAAAAAAGACCATGAGGCAATAGATCGTTTTTTTGCTGAAATTGATTTTCAGACAAGGGCAGAGACGGTTAAGCCGGAGAATGTTGAAAAGACGAAGCAGGCATTTTACGAGCTTATGGATGAAATGGGCTGGGATGCGCTTAAGGTTACGTTTGACGAATTGCTTGAAGAGCTAGAGAGTGTTACCAGAAAGAAGACAGATACACCAGCTTGGTATCATCAATTTCGTCAGTGTTTGTACGATATTAGTACGTATCGTTCGGGATTATATAGTTCAAAGAATCTTGAAAAGCATGGAGGATTGGAAGTTTCTTTGATAGCAAAATTGCGTCATGATAGCTATGAAGATTACGGGAAAACACCACATGCTATATATGCGCCTATGGAAAAAAGGTTGCATGAAAAAAATGAAAAAGGTGATCTTAATGATCATCAATTATTGAATGCCCGAAAGCAAATTGCTGCGGCTGTTGATATTGTTGATCTTATGTCGCGTAAATGGAAATATTTTGATGGTGAAAAAGAAGTAACAAGGGAAAAACATGATGGTGACCCTAATCAATTTCTAAGAGGGCAATATGCATATTTTTTTGCGGTTATGGGAAAAATGGGGGACGGAGTAGAAAATATTTCTACGCGTATGATTTCCGGTGATTATCTGGCTTCTCAGAATATCGGTCCCTATTCTCAGAAACCGGAAGATAATCCAACATATAAGCCTGTTTTTACAGTAGATCAGAATATGGGTTATGTTCGAAAGGCCAGAGGTTTATATGGCAGGTTTGCGGCTTATAAAGAAGCAGCAAATAAATGGCCGGAGCTATCCAGACCAATTCATTCTCTTGATGCGGCTTTAGGTGTATGTATTGTTATTAATGAAGTTGTGAATGATCATTATGCACCGAACTCGAAACATAATTCAGCGAATGCTTTTCCGCTTCGGATGGATCAATATAAGGATGCTGCTTTGATGTTCGAACATATTCCGGATGGCTGGAATCCATTTAATATTATGACTGAAGAGCTTGAAGAAATAGCCACAATAGAGAAAGAATATGGTGTTTATAAAATGGCAGCCTTGCTTGAGAGATCAATTTACCCGCCAATGATCGAATTAGGCTTGCTTCCGGAAACAAAAACGGGTTCTATGGTCGAGTTTTCAAATGGTATTTCGCCGGATGTTATTTTACCAACAGAACTTGAAACTTGATTATGCCATATAACGTTATTGATTTGACCAAAGACTTAATTGCCTGTCCTTCGGTTACGCCTAAGGATAAGGGCGCGCAAGTATACTTGTCTGAAAAGCTTGAGGCTTTAGGCTTTGAGTGTCATCATCTGCCATTTGGGGATGGGGATGCAATAGTGCCTAATCTCTTTGCGCGTTTGGGTGGTGGGTCGCCTCATATTTGTTTTGCCGGTCATACAGATGTTGTGCCAGCGGGGGCGGAGGATCGCTGGACATACGGGCCGTTTAATTCACACATTGAAGATGGTGTCTTATATGGGCGTGGGGCTAGTGATATGAAGGGGGCTGTAGCGGCGTTTGCTGCGGCAGTATCGGAATTTCTAGAGCATCATAAGCCGGAAGGCTCTATTAGTTTTCTGATTACGGGTGACGAAGAAGGACCAGCTATTAATGGCACGGTTAAGGTTCTTGAATGGATGAAGGAAAATGGTCATTTGCCTGATGTGGCGCTGGTCGGGGAGCCGACGAATCCAGATCATCTGGGGCAGGAAATCAAGATCGGTCGGCGTGGATCGCTAACGGGTCGTTTGAAGGTTTCCGGTAAGCAAGGGCATGTGGCATATCAGCATTTGGCGGATAATCCGATGCCACGCTTGATTAAGCTTTTGGATAAACTGGCTGATGAAAAGCTGGATGAGGGTTCCGAGTTTTTTCCGCCGACGAATTTGGAAATTACGAGTGTTGATGTCGGCAATACGGCAGAAAATATTATCCCGAATAGCGGGCGTGCCGTTTTTAATATTCGTTTTAATGATCATTGGAGTTCGGAAAGCCTTAAGGCTCATATTACAAAGTTACTGGATCAAACGGGCTATGATTATGAGTTGTTGTTTGAGGGGAATGCGGAGAGTTTTATCACCCAGCCCGGTGAGTGGTCGGTCGTGGTGAAAAAGGCCGTTGAGGATGTTACTGGCAAGACACCGGATTATACGACCAATGGCGGGACATCGGATGCACGGTTTATTGTTAATTATTGCCCCGTGGTGGAGTTTGGTGTGCTCAATAAAACCATTCATCAGATTGATGAGAATGCGGCTGTTCAGGATCTGGAAGATTTGACAAAAATCTATCAAAAAGTTCTCGAAGGTTATTTTTTGACGTAATCAAAGGCAATATCGCTGAAGGCCTTATCTATAGTCAGGTAAACATACCCATTGCGATAGTCGAAATCCACAGCTTTGAACGGGATGGCAAGCCCTGCATCACGGATCAGGCCGTGATTGATTTTGATATAAAGATGCTCGACTTTGCTGCCGAATTCATCAAATAAAATTTCTTCAATGACGCCAAGGCGGATTTTATTGCTGTCTCGTATTTCTTTGCCGATGATTTCGGTAAGACTAATTTGTTCGCCGTGTGGGGTGATTTTTCTGATGAATTTGGGGAAGAGGTCTTTGATATCTTCTTCGCGCAAAGACAAGGCATAGCCATCATTATTGGCGCCGATATTCATCTGGGTATAATCAAGATAGGCTGTTTTTCGTAAGGATATGCGGTCAAAATTGACTTTCAGATAGCGGATATCGCCTGTGCTTGATACGATGACATCTTCGACCTGACCGATCGCTTTTTTCGTCTGATCCATCACGCGGCGGTCCAGTACATCTGTGCCATGTTCATATTTAGGGTTTTGCATTGGCTTTAGGCGGTTATGTTCCCGCAAATACTCAAGGAAGGTTATGGCATTAAGTGGTTTTTCTGTTTCTTCGTCTTGGGCAAGGACGGGAAACGCAAAAGTGATAAGTGTTAGGCAAAGAAGGGCAAGGCGCATAAGTGATTCCTTAAGTTTGATATTTCTTCTTATCATGAATCACTGTGTTTCACAATTTCCTGACGGGTTAAAGTGATGACAGGTTCTTCCCAAGGGTGGTTCGGGATTATAGTGTCATTTATGATTTGTTGAATGATTTCTCTATCATCAGGGCAAGAAAATTCGACTTTGCGGCAAGGGGTTTTTTTGATTGTGCCATCTGGCATTTTGCGGGATTGCTCTGTGCCTTTTTCACTGTGCCAGCACACATGATCGTAATTGCCAAGGAAGGAAGGGATGGCAGGAGCGAGCGCTTTTATGAATGGCTCTAGCTCATCTTCGGGCACAAAGACTATTATTCTGATGCTCTTAAGTGTCTTCATAATCTATCCTGACAAGATATAGCCCATCTGCGGGGGCCGTGATGGCGCCTTTGGTTCTGTCTCTAGCGTCGAGGGCTGTTTTGATGTCATCTGGCTGCCATTTACCTTCCCCGACATAGGCTAGTGCGCCGACCATATTGCGCACTTGATGGTGCAGAAATGATCGCGCTTCGGTTTCGAAGATGATTTCAGTGCCGTCAGCGCCGTCATAGTCTCTGGTGATGATATCCATGCGATCCAGTGTTTTTTCTGGTGATTTGGC
>DCKO01000013.1 GCA_002320665.1 Micavibrio sp. UBA1672 | reverse complement strand
GGCGCGCGATCTCCTAAAAGATGACGGCTCGATCTGGGTGATCGGCAGCTATCATAATATCTTCCGCCTTGGTTACATCCTGCAAGATATGGGTTTCTGGATTTTGAACGATGTCATCTGGCGCAAATCCAATCCAATGCCGAATTTCCGTGGCCGCCGATTTACCAACGCCCATGAAACCATGATCTGGGCATCTAAATCACAGAAATCGAAATACTATTTTAATTATGACGCGATGAAATCCCTGAACGAGGATTTACAAATGCGCAGTGATTGGTATTTACCGCTCTGCACAGGTCATGAGCGCCTGAAGGATGAAGAAGGAAAAAAGGCGCACCCGACACAAAAACCGGAAAGCCTGCTCCACCGCGTCCTTATGGCATCCACGCGCAAAGGCGACACAGTCCTTGACCCCTTCTTCGGAACAGGCACAACAGGCGCTGTTGCGAAAAAGCTCGGTCGCTCTTTCATAGGATTAGAGCGTGATGAAACCTATGCCGCCCACGCCAAAAAGCGCATCGCCGCGATTGACCCACTAAAGGATACACTTGTTGAAACCATGCCCAAGCGTGAGCAGCCCCGTATACCATTTGGTTCATTGATCGAACAAGGTTTGCTTAAGCCTGGTACAGTCCTCATGGACTCCAAGAAACGCCATAAAGTCACGGTCCACGCTGATGGCTCGGTCATTGCCCAAAACCGTATTGATAAAACCAGAGGCTCCATCCACAAAGTCGGCGCCGCCGTGCAAAACGCCCCCTCTTGTAATGGCTGGACATTCTGGCATTTCGAACAAAACGGCAAGCACGTTCCCATCGACCATTTAAGAGAACAAATCCGCGCAGGCGAAGCTAATGCCTAGCAATACTGATCATATCTTTATCAAAGACCTTGAACTGGACATGTTCACTGGCATCTATGAAAAGGAAAAACAGAACGCCCAGCGCGTAATCATTAATATTGATATCGAAGTACAATCTAACAAAGGTAAAACCCTGTCAGGTATAAAAGATGTCCTGTCTTATGAAGACATCACCAATGAGATCCAAAGCTTATCCAAATCCAGACACTTCGAACTTTTAGAAGAGTTTTGTGAAGAAATTTCAGCAATATGCCTAAAAGATAGCAAAGCACTTAATGTTATGATCCGCGCAGAAAAACCGGATATTATAGAGAACACATCTTCTGTTGGTGTTTATATCCGCAGAACACAAAACACTTAATATAGAACGCCCGCCCCCTTGGCCTTTTCCCTCAGAATTTTATATTCCGCAGCCAATTCAGCACTTGTCTGTTTTTCATTTTCTTCACTTAGATAGCTCTTAATATAAAACGGCTTCTTTAAATCTTTATCCTGATAAATCTCGAACCCTTCCAAAGCAGCCATCATCTGTGTTAGATCGAATCTACTGGACCCCTTTATTTTTTTACGATGAGCAAAAACCTTAACCTTAAAAACAATATACGCGGATCTAAGAGAATAACGCGTGCTTTCATATTTAACCCCCTCTCTTAACCCCTTAAAAATAGCATCCTTTTCTTGAATATAAGCTCTGGCATCCTCTGGTGTTGCAGGTACATACGACAGAGAGAACGGACGACTTAATTCGAGAACGATACCCCTTGTATACCCTTCAATTTCTCTAAAACTTTTCTGCTTACAAATTAGGCTATCCAGATCAACAGCATATGACTCAAATCGTCTTGCAGCTCTAATTTCATAATCAGGATTAATCCTGAAAGCCTTACGTTTCATATCATAATCCGCAAGCTCCAAAGGCTGGACAAACCTAAAACGCATTGGAAAGAAGTCCTTATTGCCTTTGATAAAAGTCCTTGCTGCATCGCGTATTTTTATCCACTCAAACTCACTTCCATAATAACTTTTATAAATGTCACATTCATTAATTCTCATAAAATTATCAATGTGAATATCATTTGCTAAATCCAGATAATTTACAGCCCAGTATAAATGCGAAAGACTGGCAATTGTAATATCTTCATATATGTAGCTTTTCCCAGCCTTGTGCTCATTTTCTTTATACTCCTCATACTCTTCAGAAAAATCATTTTCTGGCTGAACCCGCACATATATGCCCGGTCCGGATTTATGCGTATAAACAGCAGGACTAACTTGCGCAAAAGCCTGTCCCGCAAACGTGACACCAAGCATCACAAGTAAAAAATGAATATTTCTAATATTTTGTTTCAAAAAATGCATATAAAAAAAACCTGAAGAATTCCTGCGTAAGATCATTATACAAATAATAAGGTTATTATTCAACAAATCAGGGCAATTCATACTCCTTATTTCATAATATCAAGGTAAAAACAAATCCCGCGCTTTACAAAAAACTGTCGGCATGCCGCATTCAGCCATAACTTCACAACTCACCCATTTATAACCTTCGGGTAAAGCCTCTTGCTCGATACATATTTTTTTTAAATACAGTGTCAAATGAAAATGGGTAAAGATATGCTCTATATGAACTTTAGAATCTTCAACCACATTACCTTTCAAAAACTCTAGG
The DNA here is from genome assembly GCA_002320665.1 of Micavibrio sp. UBA1672. Taxonomy (GTDB): domain Bacteria; phylum Pseudomonadota; class Alphaproteobacteria; order Micavibrionales; family Micavibrionaceae; genus UBA1672. The sequence goes on along the minus strand of DCKO01000013.1, from coordinate 31,967 downwards.
TTTTCAGATGAAATATTGTCCCGATTATCACCCCACTCCGATGTCGGCAAAGCCATCATCCCACCCAGCAACCCTCTCTCGGGGCGCTTATGTATAAGCACTTCGCCCTTTTCATTGGTGATCCAGTACACATAGCCATAGCGGCGCGGCTTAGCACCCTTTTTCTCTCGTGCGGGTAAATCCGCTTGAACACCTTTTGCTCGCGCCAAACACCCTTCACGCACAGGACACAATACACAAGACGGTGATTTCGGCGTGCAGATCGTTGCCCCCAAATCCATCAAGGCTTGCGCATAATCACCTGAACGATGCTCTTGCCTCTCCGCAAAATAAGCGGCTTTTTCCTTTAATAACGGCTTAGCCTTAGGCACAGGCTCCTCAACAGAAAAATACCGCGCCATAATCCGCTCGATATTTCCATCAACAACATTCGCCGGCTTCCCAAAAGCAATAGCCGCTATAGCCGCGCTAGTATAATCGCCTATTCCTGACAATTTCCTAAGCTCATCCTGCGTTTCAGGAAACCTGCCGCCATATTGATCAACCACTTGCTTGGCACATTTATGAAGGTTCCGAGCCCGCGCATAATAACCAAGCCCCGCCCATTCATGCATGATCCGCTCATTATCCGCAGCCGCCAAATCATACACAGATGGCCATAACCGTAAAAACTTTTCAAAATAAGGAATGACCGCGGGCACAGTTGTTTGCTGGAGCATAATCTCGGACAGCCAAACATGATAAGGGTCTGGATTCACCCCCTCAAGCGCCCGCCACGGCAAAACACGCCTGTGAGAATCATACCACGCTAGAATTGCCCCACGAAAAGCTGTAACCTCATCCTCATTGAGTTCATTTATTTTTTGTTTTAGATTTTTCGCCATGCGCCACTTATCCGAATCCACAGCCAAAGTTGCTGCCCAGAATTTCAGCCGCAAATATATCGCATTGGGGCGTATCGTCAATCAATGGGCTGAAATCATCGGTGCAGATATGGCTGATAAGGCACAACCTATAAAGATCAGATACCGCAAAGACCCGAAAACAAAAAAAGCCCTGGCCACATTAGAAATCGCCACAAGCAATGCTCTGGCAACGACACTTCCTTATCGCAAAGGCCTTATACTAGAGCGAATCAATCACATTTTCGGCAAAGACTGGATTACGGATATCAAATTCACCGCCAGCGAATTAGAACAAAAAATTGAAGCCAAAGTCAGAAAAAAGGCATCACTTACTGATGAAGATGAAAAATATATCACGGACACTCTTGCGCAAATAGATGATCCCGATATAAAAGCAAGACTTGAAAGTTTCGGGAAACACATGCTTTTAACCCGAAAAGACAAAACAAAGTAATTTAAACAGGTTAGCCAAGCTATGAAAGTAAATGCAATCACCCTGCGGAGCGGTAATGTCATCGAATATAACGGCAAGCTCTGTGTTGTTATTAAAAACGACATCCAGCAACCCGGTAAAGGTGCTTCTGTCGCACAAGTAGAAATGCGCGATATTCGCACAGGCAACAAAGACAACGTACGCTTCCGAACACAAGAAACCGTTGAGCGTGTCCGCCTTGACCAGACGGAATATCAATATCTCTATGCAGATGGCGATGACGTACATTTAATGAATCAGGAAACATTTGACCAGATCACTGTGTCAAAAGAAGCCATAGGCCCACAAGCCGCTTACCTGCAAGACAATATGATCATCGAAGTTGAAACCTTTGAAGGTGAGCCTTTAGGCTTTAAACTCCCTGATACAGTCGTCATGGAAATCATTGAGGCCGAACCCGTTGTTAAAGGACAAACCGCTACAACATCATACAAGCCAGCCATCCTTGAAAACGGAGAAAAAGTCATGGTTCCACCTCATATTGAATCAGGTACAAAAATTGTTGTTCGCGTCGAAGATGCAACCTACCTCGAGCGCTATAAAGGATAAAAAATACTATGGCCGCCCTAAGCCCCCTAATGACCATTATGATGCGCGCCTCGGAAAAGGCTGCACGCTCCCTTCTTCGTGATTTTAATGAGGTCGAAAATCTACAAATCTCTACCAAAGGCCCAGGCGATTTTGTTTCTGCTGCCGATAAACGCGCAGAAAAAATCATCTACGAAGAACTTGTAAAAGCCCGTCCCGATTACGGTTTTTTGATGGAGGAAAGCGGCATCGTTGAAGGCAAACGCCCTGACTATCGCTGGATCATTGACCCGCTGGATGGCACAACCAACTTCCTGCATGGCCTGCCGCACTGGGCGATCTCTATTGCTCTTGAACATAAAGGTGAAATCGTCGCAGGACTTATCCACGATCCCGTAAAAGATGAAATTTTCCACGCCGAGAAAAACGGACAAGCCTTCAATAAAAGAAGACGTATGCGTGTATCTGGACGCTCTGATTTACTCTTTGCGACAATCGCAACAGGCGCGCCAAGACGCTCGGTTAAACAACGTCAGCAATTCCTGAAAGAATATGAAACTGTCCTTGGGGCTGCCCCCGGTTTACGTCGCTTCGGCGCAGCCGCCCTTGATCTGGCCTATGTCGCTGCAGGTCGCTACGAAGCCTTCTGGGAACGTGACTTGAACTCATGGGATATTGCCGCCGGAATCTTGATTGTAAAAGAAGCTGGGGGTTTTGTTTCAGATATTGATGACAAAAAGAAGAATCCCGTAGATACTGGTAATGTAGTTGCCGGTAACGATAAATTATTCAACGAGATCTCAAAACTCCTGAAAAGCGTCGGTCCGGCAAAATAAAAATTATCTGAGTATCCTTACCTGATAATCAACAGGACCGCCATTTTGTCTGAAGTAAAATATTTTATCATAAAGATAACAATGCTTGCCGCCCTCTGTCTGACAAGCTCGGTATCCTATGCCAAAAAGAATATCCCCATTCCACCGGAGCGCCCTAAAATTCTGAACGTTACACCATCTTATCTGGACGAACTTTCTAGAAAAGGTGAACCCGTCAGCAAAAACATCCTGAACAAAGATAAGAAAAAAAAGAAACCAGCCCCTTCAACGCTCAATCCTGAAAACTCTATGAAGAGCATCACAAGTCAGGATATTTTTAATATTCTTGAAAATAAAAAAATTGAAGAAAATAAAGTTATTGCTGTCAATGACATCTTTAGTGACAGCAGCGATGAAACTTTGATCAGCTTCCCGCTAAAGCCGACAGAAGTAAAATTCGATGAATCTACAATTTCCTTTTTGGCCGAACATGTGATGGGGCAACTCCACAGTCAGCCTAACAAGACCATTGAAATTCGTTCCTACGCCACAGCCATTCCAGGTGAAGAGCACAGTAAAATCCGCATTTCTCTTGCCCGCGCACTGGAAATCAGAAAATTTATGATCGATAACGGTATAGACGCACAACGCATAAAATTGAACACGCTCGGAGATCAAAACACACAAATCCACCAAGATGATCGCATTGATCTGGTTTTATACAAATAATTCAGCATAAAACTGCCTTTAAAACCGTGATTTCCTTGACTTACAGTTTTTTTCGGTGTGCTATAGATGCCTCAAGAAAAATAGAATTGGAGCTACGAAATGTCGGAAAGCAAGAATACACAAGGCCAAAAATCATCCTCAGCATTGCCTGTGATTATTGCCGTGTTCGTTGTTTTGGTCGTAATCATCGGCGCAGGTCTCTACGCCTCGAATCAAAAGACACAAGAAATGACAAAGGTTGAGAAAACCGGGGCCGAAACGCCCGCCGAATCAGCTAAAATTCAGGAAGAGCATGTATCTACGAAAGTAACAGAAGAAAGCAGCGAAGACACTGCAAAAACAGCATCATCTCCTACACAATCACAAACCACAAAAACAGATACATTATCACAATATAGTGCGCGCATCTTGGGTAACCCTGACGCTCCATTAAAAATATCAGAGCACAGCGCCTTTACCTGTGGTCATTGCAAGCATTTCCATGAAACAAATTTCATCAAAATCAAACGTGATTACATCGATACTGGCAAAGCATATCTGGTCTATAATGACTTCCCCCTCAGCAAAGTCGGCATGGAAATCGGCGCAGTCGCTAGATGTCTACCTGATCAAGTGTACTTTAACTTTATCCAGCTTATGTTCGAGACCCAAAATGACTGGAAAAGCCATGATAAATATGTCCCTTACATCAAACAAAATACACGCATGCTTGGCCTAACAGAGGAAAAAGTAGAGGAATGCATGAATAATGAAGATATTCATCAGGCAATTGCATCTGTTCAACAGGAAGCACACAAAAAATTCGGTGTAGAATCTACACCAACGCTTGTTTTGAATGATGAAGTAGTCGTACCGGGATTACTTCCATATGACCAATTGAAAGAAAAATTCGATGCGCTCATAGAAAAAACTGAAGCAGAATAGCAAAAAGACTGACTTGCGTATGAAAGACACTATAAATAGATGGTTCACTTCAAAAGCCTAAGACTAAGCGGTTTCAAGTCCTTCGCGGACAAAACCGAGCTTGAAATCCGGCCTGGTCTAAACGGCATTGTCGGCCCGAATGGCTGCGGGAAATCGAATTTGGTCGAGGCACTGCGTTGGGTCATGGGAGAAAGTTCTGCCAAACGCATGCGCGGCGGCGGAATGGAAGACGTTATCTTCAACGGCACGGACAAACGCACCCGTAGAAACATCGCCGAAGTCTCACTTTTGCTGGATAATCAAAATCGGGATGCCCCTGCTGCCTTTAATGCACTGGAAGAAATCGAGGTCACACGACGTATCGAGCGTGATCACGGATCAAATTACAAGATTAACGGCAAGAATGTCCGCGCTCGTGATGTTCAAATGCTTTTTGCCGATACAGTCACAGGCGCAAACTCGCCCTCTCTTGTCTCACAAGGTCATGTAACCCGCATGATCAATTCGAAACCTCAAGAGCGCCGCTTGATTTTAGAAGAATCAGCCGGCATTGCAGGCCTCTACGCAAGACGCCATGAAGCAGAACTTCGCCTTAAGGCTGCCGATGCTAATCTACAACGCCTAGAAGATATTATGGGCAGCATGGATTCACGCCTCTCATCCTTGAAACGTCAGGCACGCCAAGCCAGTAAATATAAAAACCTCAACGCACAAATTAGACAATTCGAGCTTTTGATTACCTATTTGGAATGGCAGTCCCTAAAACAAAAACATAAAGATTGTAACGGGGAATTCGGGCAAATTGAATCCGTCGTTGCAGAAAAACTAACAGCGGTAACCCAGCTTACCAAAACTCAAAACACGCAAGTCGAAGATTTGCCTCCCTTACGCAAGAAAGAAACAGAACTAGCAGCCGTCCTGCAAACCCAAAAACTGACACTCCAACGCATGGAAGACGAAGCCGAGGCTTACGAAAACAACCTTAGAGAACTGAAAGCTCAACTTGGACAAGTTAAGACTGATCTCACTCATGAAGAACAAAGCTTAAGCGAGAGCAACACATCTCTTGAGAAGACACAAGAAGAGCAAAAATCACTTCTGGCTGAGCAAGAAAATCAAGACGAAGATTTCAAGAAAAAACAAGAAGCTAGGGAAGGTTTTGAAGAAAAACTCTTAAGACTTGAAGAGAAATACACCACATTAAAAGAAGATGCCGCCGAGACCCGTGCTAGGCAATCCGCTCTTGAGAATCAGATCAAACGTAACGAAGATCAAAAAAATGTCCTGTTGGAGCGAAAAAACAGCGCCCTAAGCAAGATGACCGAACTCGAAGAATCACAAAATGGGCAACAAGATCTTGAAAACCTAGAGAATGACGTCAGTGATCTTGAAGATAAAATCCAGTTTTTAGCCGAAGAGAAAGAGCAGAAACTCAGCGCTCAAAAGAAAGCCGAAGAGGCTTACGAAGCCCAAAGAGAAACTTACGCCACCGCGCAGAAAAATCTGGCTGAATTCCGTACCGAGCTTGCTACACTGCAAAGCCTGTTCGATGAAGACAACAGCCAAGATTATGAATCAGTTCTGGATAGCATTACCACCAAGGAAGGGTTTGAAACCGCCCTATCACGTGCCCTCGGCGATAGCCTTTCCGCTGGCTTAACCGCTGATTCACCTGCACACTGGATGCTAAAAAATTTAGATACGCCCGAATTACCCGAAGGGCTTGATTCGCTAAAACCTTATATCAAAGCCCCCAAAGAGCTTGATCTCGCCCTGTCACAAATCGGTTTCGTTGAAGATGAAATTCGTGGCACACAGCTTTCAGACAAGCTCAAACCCGGTCAGGCTATCGTCTCGAAATCCGGCACCTATTGGCGCTGGGATGGCTACACGATTCAGGCTGAGGCCACAGACCGCAATGCCGTCTATCTAGAGCAAAAGAACAAACTCTTGGCACTCAAGAAAAAAGAAGCCGCTATTGAAAAAGAAGCTCTGGCACTTGAGGAACGCCTTGAAAGCAGCAAAGCCAAAAAGATCAAGGCACAGGAAGAGCTTGAAACCTGCTCGGCACAACTCTCTGAAAGTGAAAAAAAGCTAGGCTCGATCACTCATGAACTGAGTATCTTGCGTGAAAAGAATATTCAAAACGAAAATGAGCGAGAAAAGCTAAGAGAAAGCATCGAGACAATTGAACATGACATTGCGTCTTTGGATGACATCCTAAGTCATGATCAAAAAGCCCTGAAAATCATGCTCGATAAATCCGAAGACGAACAAGATAAAACTATTCTGGCCGTTGAAGAAGAACTTTCACAAGTAAAGCAAGCTTACCGCGATGCCGTACGGGAATTTGATTTGATTGAACAGCATAAGCGCACACGTGAAGCCCGCCTTCAAGCTCTGGCTGACGAACGCATTAGCCTTCAAAACCGTGCCATCCGCGCCCGTGAACGTCAAAAAACACTCGGCGAACGCGCCATTCAACTCGAAGAGAAATATAGAGCCCTGAAAGAAAGCCCTAAAAACTTCAAAAAAGGGCATGAGGATTTACTCCATAAAATTTCCGATATGGAAAGAGAAAAAGATAAGGCCACCGAACAACTTGCCGCGCATGAAAATGATGTGGCCATCACTAATAAGGCTTTAAAAGAAGCCGAAAGAATGCTCGGCGATGCCCGCGAAAATCGCGCCCGCATTCAGGCCACACTCTCGGCAATCAATGAAAACCTGAACGCAATGGAACAGAGCATTCAGGAAAAGCTGGATATGCGCCCCGAGGAGCTCGTAAATCACGCCGCCATTGATCTTGTTAAACACAGCATTGATGATCTGGAGCGCCTCAAGGCCGAAAAATCAGATCTGGAACGCGACCGTGATTTAATAGGTGCCGTAAACTTGCGCGCCGAAGAAGAGGCAAATGAGCTCGAATCAGAAGTCACAGGCCTGCTCCATGAACGCAACGACTTAATCCAAGCTATTGAAGAACTGCGCGGTGGCATTGAAAAAATCAACAAGGAAGCCCGCGAGCGTTTAAAAATTGCCTTTGAAAAAGTAAATGCTTATTTCCAAGAGCTTTTTGGGCGACTATTTGCAGGCGGCAAGGCCCATCTGGAACTAATTGATTCCGATGACCCACTAGGGTCAGGCCTTGAAATCTTCGCCCAACCACCTGGCAAAGCCCTGCAATCATTATCGCTTCTTTCAGGTGGTGAGCAAACCCTAACCTCAATCGCCTTGATCTTTGCCATGTTCCTGACCAATCCTGCTCCTATCTGTGTATTAGACGAGATTGATGCACCCTTGGACGATTCGAATGTGGATCGTGTTTGTGACCTTTTGGATGAAATCACAGAACGGAGCAAAACCCGATTCCTGATGATTACGCACCACCGCCTTAGTATGGCGCGTATGGATCGCCTCTATGGTGTAACTATGGCAGAAAAAGGCGTATCACAACTTGTCTCGGTTGACCTTCAGCAATCTTTTGAGTTTATCGATAAAAACGCAGCCTAAGAAATAATCATGGATGATGATATAGAAAAAAAACTTGCAGATCTCGAAAGCCGCATCGACAAAGTACGCGAAAAAGACCGTATAGAGGAAGCCCAAATCACAGAAAAAAGACGTGTCAGCAAAGGGTCACGCGCTGGCTCTGAATTCCTCGCCAGCATCATCGCAGGCTTTGTTTTAGGCTATATAATCGACCGCTTTGCAGACACGGCCCCTCTTGCTATGCTCTTCTTTATGATGATGGGCTTTGTCAGCGGAATTTACCGTGCAAATGCTGTTTTACAAAAAAATAACAAAGAACCTTAAATGACCCATTGCATGTCGTTTCAAAATACGCTAAAACCATCGAAATTTTGAAAGACGACTTGCTAACCGATGAGAGAGTTAAACTGTGGCAGGCCCTATAGAACAATTCGAAATTCACCGTGTCTTTGATCACGAGATTGTTGTAAACAACTATGATATTTCCTTTACAAATTCTGCATTGTGGATGGTCATTGGTGCCGTTGTATCAATAAATTTCCTGACGCTTGGCATGAAAAAAGGTGCAATGGTGCCGGGTCGCATGCAAATGCTGGTCGAAATGATCTACGACTTTATTGCCAAAATGGTGCATCAGAACATTGGTAAAGAGGGGCAGCAATATTTCCCCTTAATTTTCACACTCTTTATGTTTGTTTTGATGGGTAATTTGCTGGGGCTATTACCTTATTCCTTTACCTATACATCACATTTGATCGTTACAGGCTTTTTATCTGTTGGCATATTTTTGATGGTGATTTTGTTAGGGCTTTATAATCACGGTCTTAAATTCTTCACGCTTTTCGTACCATCAGGCGTGCCACTATGGTTGCTACCCTTCATTATTCCTTTGGAAATCTTGTCATTTTTTGTCCGCCCCATCACACTTTCTGTTCGTCTATTTGCGAATATGATGGCGGGCCACATTATGCTTAAAGTTATTGCAGGCTTTGCAGTATCCGCAGCCAGCTTAGGATTAGCATGGGCTACCTTGGGAATTTTCCCGGTAATGTTTAACGTCGCCTTCTTACTCTTGGAGTTTCTGGTGGCCTTAATTCAGGCTTATGTGTTTGCGATTTTGTCGTGTGTGTATCTAAAAGATACGGTTGAACTTCATCATTAAATATGTAAGATCACGCGCGAGAAAATAATTAAGTTTAAAATCAATCAACTAGTAAAAGGAAAATAAAACATGGATGTACAAGCTGCGAAACTAATTGGTGGTGGTCTGATTGCACTATCAGCTTTCGGTGCGGCCCTTGGTCTTGGAATCTACTTCTCTGGGTACTGTGCCGCTGTTGCACGCAACCCCGAAGCCAAAGCACTATTGGAAGACAAATTCATCCTTATGGTGGCCTTTATCGAAGCTTTGGGTATGATTGCCCTTGGTCTTGGCGCCTATATGGTAACAACATAATCATAAATTCCGCCAAGCCTTAAAATCTGGCGGAATTTGGCTTTTTGTCAAAAGCATATTAGATTGGTGTTACTATGAAAAAAATCTTGTCGTCTCTTTTTGTTCTGAGTGTTACAGCGTCACACGCATTTGCCGCTGGTGATAATGCTCATGATGCGCATGGCGGTACCGCCGCTGGCCATGGTGGCGATGCTCACCATGCCTCTGGCGGTTTACCCCAACTTGACCCAAGTACATTTGCAACACAGATTTTCTGGCTAATTGTTATTTTCACAGGGATTTATATCTTCTATTCGAAGAAATCCCTACCCGAAATCTCACGTGTTGTCGAAGATCGAAAAGAACGCATCCAGAATGATCTGGACTCAGCTGAGAAAATCCGTGAAGAAGTTGCCAGCGTACAAGCTGCATATGAGGAAAAACTTCAAGGTGCAAGAAGCAAAGCCTCAGAGCTTTATAAAGGCGCCGAGGAATCTATTAAAAAGAACGCAGAAGAAGCACAAAGAAAATTTCAGGAACGAGCCTCTTCCGATATTCAGGTCATGGAAAGACGACTTGAAGATGCGTTAGAAGAAGCCATGGAAGATATGAACTCTCTGGCTGCTGATATCGCTATAGAAGCTGCCGAGAAAATCATTGGTGTCCGTGCCACTGAAAAAGATGTTAAAGATGTTGTTAAAACCCTGAATAAGGGCATTTCTAAAAAAGCAGCATAAAAAAGCAAAAGTAAGGGATTAGAAATCATGATGGAATTACTAGCAGACACACATACTTGGTATGTCTTTTCCTTTGTTATTTTTGCTTATATCGTCATTAAATACGGTGTCCCTCTTTTGAACCAATTGCTCGATGCCAAAATAGAAGAAATAAAAAAAGAGCTGGAAGTCTCTGAAAGCCTCCGTGTAGAAGCACAGGAGATGCTGGCACAATATCAACGCAAACACCGTGATGCCGTTCAGGAAGCCGAAGAAATTGTAAAGCAAGCACAAAAAAGCGCCGATAAAATCAAGGAAAAAGCTAAAGCTGAACTTGAAGAAACTATGGAACGACGTGAAGCCCAGCTCAAAGACCGCTTGGCACGTATGGAAGAAAACGCTTTAGCCAAAATCCAAACCTATGCTGCCAACCTCGCTGTTGGCGCAGCTAATCAGATTATAGCTGATAAGCTAGACAAAAAAATCAATGCACAGCTTGTTCAAAATTCAATCAGCGAGATTGAAAAGCACATAAACTAGGCTGTTCCACTACTAGCTTTTCTTAAATTCTAGTGCTATAGAGTGATCTTATTATTTTTAGATATAAGGTTACAGATTAATGGCACAGGCACTTGCAGAAAATGCTGATTTCACCCCAGAAGAAATTATCAAAGCACTTGGCGAAGAAGCCAAAGCTGCGAGCTCTGCCATTGCACAAGCAGATACACAAACGCTAAATGCATTTCTAGATACTCTAGCCAAAACACTTAGAGCGCGTCAGGATTTTATTATCGCGGAAAACAAAAAAGATTTGGACGCCGCCGAAGAACATGGCCTGACCAAAGCCATGATTGACCGCCTAGCCCTCAACCCCGAGCGTATAGAAGGCATGGCTTCTGGTGTTGAAACGGTGCGTGATCTGGATGATCCTGTCGGCAAAGTCCTGTGGGAAACTGACCGTCCGAACGGCCTGAAGATACAGCGTGTCTCCGCCCCTATTGGTGTCTTCGGCATGATCTATGAATCACGCCCCAATGTTACAATTGATGCTTCTATATTATGCCTGAAATCCCATAATGCTGTGATCTTGCGTGGTGGCTCCGAAAGCCTGAACAGCTCTCTGGCCTTACACTCCATCATTCAAGATTGCCTAGAAGAACATAACTTGCCTAAGGGCGCTGTGGGTATGATACCGACCCGCGATCGTGAAGCTGTAGGGGCAATGCTCCGCGCTGCTGAATATATTGATGTTATGATACCGCGCGGCGGAGCGGGCCTCATCGCCCGCGTTATGAAAGAAGCCCGCATGCCGGTCTTTGGTCACTTAGAGGGGTTGTGCCATATATACGTTCACAAAGATGCAGATCCAAAGAAAGCCATTGAGGTCACACTCAATGCCAAAATGCGCCGTACAGGAATTTGCGGTGCCATGGAAACATTACTACTTGATGAAAACCTATCCGATGAAACCGCCAAAGATATTCTGGAAACCATTTTGGATGCAGGTTGTGAGATTGTCGGAGATGAACGCGTACAATCCTTAAATGATAAAATAGGCAAGGCCACAGAAGAAGACTGGCGCACAGAATATCTTGATGCCAAGCTTAGCGCTAAATTTGTAGAGAATGTTGAGGAAGCCACAAACCATATTAATTTTTATGGCTCTCATCACACTGACAGCATCATCACAGAAGATGAAGCCGCCGCAAATTATTTCCTGAAAAACGTCGATAGCGGCATTGTTATGCATAATGCCTCAACACAATTTGCCGATGGTGGGGAATTTGGCATGGGCGCAGAAATCGGTATAGCAACCGGTAAAATGCATGCACGCGGTCCCGTTGCGCTGGAACAGCTATGCACATATAAATATATGGTCCACGGCAACGGACAAACCCGCCCTTAACCCTTATGATGTCTTATGGCCATATTTTCAAAACCACACCTTCTGAATAGCCATCCGTGGAAAAATATGCGCATCGGGCTTCTTGGCGGATCATTTAACCCCCCGCATGAAGGGCATAAATATATCTCCAAAGTCGTGCTGAAAACCATGCAGCTAGATGCGGTCTGGTGGCTAGTAACCCAGCAAAACCCGTTAAAATCAGCCAAAGACTTACTCCCCACCGCAAAACGTGTAACTTTATGTGAAAAAATGCTGAATGATCAGCCAAGGATCATTGCCACTAATCTGGAAGAAGAAATCGGTGCACCTTATTCCTATGAAACCGTCAAAGCCATAAAAAAGCATTTCCCGCATACGTCTTTCTCATGGATCACAGGAATGGATAACGCGCACACCCTTCACCATTGGCAACACTGGAAAGATATGCTCGGTGATATATGCATGATCCACATTACGCGCCACCCTCCGGTTAATTTGATCAAGAATTGTCCGACGAGAATGCTTCAATCACAACACCACGTTATTGTAGATAAAGGCGGCCCCTACCCGCTTGATTCGTCAACGACCTACTGGCTTTTGCAAAAAAAGATGATGAATATCTCATCCACCGAAATTAGAAATAAATCAAACAAATCAACAACTTAAATTTCCACCCTGTATAAAATCCACGAAATATATTGGAAAAAAGTTGCGAAATATCGTATAATAGCCTTATGGATATTGTTTTGATATGCATTACATTAGAAAAGGAAACGGCTTGAGAGTAGTCACGTCAATAATTCCTTTGATCTTTATCTTTCACAAAATTATGGTTTTGTATGCGGGATCGTTTGATCCGGTGTATTCTTGTGTGAAAGTGCTTAACACTGGAAAAAGGAGGAAAAGCCATTTTAACCCATGAAAAAGATCGCTGTTTAACACCAGCGGAAATGAAAGATCTGATTGAAAATGCGCTCAATTCAGATAAAGCAAGCGACATCGTTTGCATTGATCTCACAGGGCAAAGTATCGTCTCTGATTATATGATCATAGCCTCGGGAACATCTTCACGACATGTTGGCGCACTAGCTGAGAAGCTAAAAGACCGCCTTCAAGCGCGCGGTGTAAAAAACATCAAAATAGAAGGTAAAGAGCAATCCGACTGGGTCGTCTTCGATGCTGGTGATGTTATTGTTCACCTCTTCCGCCCTGAGGTTCGCGAGTTTTATAATCTTGAGAAAATGTGGCAACCCCAACACGGTTTTGAGGTCGTAAACGGCCAAATCCACGCATAATACACGTCCATGTTTAAAATCGAGATCATATGCGTTTCGAAAATGCGTAAAGGTGCATTTTTTGATATCGCACAAGATTACCAAAGACGGCTGCAATGGCCTCTTTCGATCAAAGAAGTCGAATCCTCCTATAAAACACAAGCTCAAATTCAAAAAGATGAAGAAGACAAGATACTCTCTTGCTTAAGAAACAATGCGACCATTATCGCTTTGGATGAGCGCGGCAAATCCTTTAAGTCACTAGATTTCGCAAAGAGGCTTGAAAAATATGCAATGGAAGGTTCTACAGATTTGCAATTCGTCATTGGCGGCGCATATGGTCTTACTGAGCCGATACGAAAAAAGTCAAATTTACTTATGAGCTTCGGAGCACAAACATGGCCTCATCTCATGGTACGCGTCATGTTAATTGAGCAAATCTACCGTTCTCAACAAATCCTTGCTGGACACCCCTATCACAAAGAGTAAACTAAGACTCATAATTTAATATCCCCTGAAGCTTTTGGCCAAAATGATGATGAGCCGCTTTTTATTACTATCTGCTTTTATATTCTTAATAGCCCCACCTTGCGCGTCCATAGCTTCGCCGCCAGAACCTGCCAATAAGGCAGAAACACTGAGTACCTTAAAAAAACGTCTCAAAGAGCAAGAACAGGAAAAATCTGATCTCCAAAAACAAATCGAAAAAATTGAAGACACACTTTCCTCAACACAAGACCGTTTGATTGAAACCACAGCCATAATCAGAAAACAAAGCGAGCGCATGGTCACAATAGAACAGCGCATAGCCTCTTTGGAATTAAAAAAATCTGTTCTGGAAGATAAGCTAAGAGCTGACAGACGCTCTATCTCACGGTTAATACTCGCGCTACAAAGACTTCAACGCACCCCGCCAGAAGCCTTATTAGCACGCCCACAAAGCCCATATGAAACCGCACAAACCGCCATGTTAATCGAAGATGTCATTCCCTCTGTAACACGACACGCACAGCGCCTGAATAGCAACCTTGAAACCCTGAACGAAGTAACAGATGATCTGGAAGACGAGCATCAAAAAGCTGAAAATCTAGTTATTATCCTAAAGGCAGAAGAAACTGAAATGGAGGACTTACTGAAAGAGCGAAAAGAACTCTATGCAAAAGTAAACCAAGACCTGAAAGCACGCGAATTATCAATTCAAAAAATATCGCTGCAGGCCAAAGACTTAAAAGATTTACTTAAAAAACTAGATGAAGATAGACGCAGAGAAGAAACCCGCAATAAAGCTCATAAAGCATTGACGCTAAATAAAAACACACATAGCATTATCCCGAACGATAAGAGCGCCGCAGAACTTCCGGTATCTGGCATCATTGCAACCACATATAATCAGAGAGATAAATTTGGCTCGGCCAGTAAAGGCCTTTCTATTGAAACGCGCTCTGGTGCTCTTGTAACCGCCCCTATGAGCGGCAAAGTCCAATTCACCGGAACATTTAAACGTTACGGAAATCTGATTATAATCGAACATAAAGACGGCTATCATAGTCTGCTTTCCGGCCTCGGAACAATTAATGCCGAAATAGGACAAATCATCCACAAAGGAGAACCTGTTGGAAAAATGCCTGTTTCCTCTTTTATTGATCGCCCAAAGCTATATTATGAGTTAAGACATAATAGCAAACCGGTTGACCCTGCCATAAAGTTTGCTGATCTCGGGTAATATTTTTGTAAAAAGAAAGACATTAAGACAATGAAAAAAACAATGCTGAAAACTGTTTTGGTTCTAGGCCTTTTTGCCACAATAGGCCTGCACTTGCCGAATGCATTTGCAGAAGAGGACCGCACAGCAGGTACACAACCCAAACATGAGAACAGCTACAGCGAGACCTACAAACAACTTAACCTTTTTGGTGAAGTATTTGAGCGCGTGCGCTCCGAATACGTCGAACCATTAGATGATCAGGAAATCATCGAAAATGCTTTAAACGGTATGCTAAGCAGCCTTGACCCGCACTCATCTTACCTTAATGCTGAACGCTTTAAAGAAATGAAAATCGATACACGTGGCCAATTTGGTGGCCTTGGTATCGAAGTCACAATGGAAAGCGGCTTTGTAAAAGTTGTCTCCCCTATTGATGACACACCTGCTTTCCGCGCAGGCATCAAAGCCGGAGATTTTATCACACAGATTGATGGCGAACCCGTTCTAGGCCTGACGCTTTCAGACGCAGTAAAGAAAATGCGTGGGAAGGTTGGCTCTAATATTGATCTGGAAATCCGAAGAGAAGGCGAAAAAGCGCCAATAGAAATGACGATCACACGCGATATTATTCGCATTCGCTCTGTCAAACACCGCGCCGAAGGCAATGTGGGGTATATCCGCGTCACAAGTTTTAACCAGAATTCATCAGCTGGTGTTCAAACGGCCATTTCTGAACTCAAGGAAGAAATAGGTGATAAAATGGTCGGCTATGTTCTTGACTTGCGTAATAATCCGGGCGGTTTACTGAACCAAGCCATAGAAATATCTGATATTTTCCTTGATCAAGGGGAGATTGTCTCTACCCGTGGCCGCAATGAAGATGACACAAAACGTGATAATGCTACCCCTGGTGACCTAACAGATGGTCTACCTATTGTGGTTTTGATCAATGGCGGCTCAGCCTCAGCCTCGGAGATTGTCTCCGGCGCTCTGCAAGATCACAAACGCGCGATCATCATGGGCACTAAATCTTTTGGTAAAGGCTCGGTTCAAACTGTAATGCCGCTTGCGTCTGGTAATGGTGCTATCCGCCTGACAACGGCGCGTTACTATACACCTTCTGGACGCTCTATTCAGGCTAAAGGTATCGACCCTGACATTGTTGTCGAACCAGCAAAAATCGAGCTTTATGAATACTCTAAAATAAGCGAGGCTGATTTACGCGGTGCTTTGGATAAGAAAAAGCAAGCTGAGGATAAAAAAGCAGCCAATGATAATGAAAATGGCGAGAACGAAGAGGAAGAAAATCAAGATTATCAACTTTCCCGCGCGATAGACCTTCTAACAGGCCTCCATCTGTACGGCCACGCTGCCGAGAAAGCTGCACAATAGAAATGAAAGGCTCAAAGTGAAACTGCCGGATGTTGCTGCACTGGATATTTTAAAACGGATCAAACCTGCTGACTATGCCAAACTGTCGCAAAGCTTTGACCCCAAAATATTCGGCATGTCCATGGCTGTTATTCTGTCTTTCTACCTTCTTATTTTCTTTTATGTCTTCCTGAATGCAAATAACACAATCGAAGCATTAGAAGCAAAGATGGATTCCTATACACTAAGCTTTGAAGAAATTGGTTCTCATGATTTTTTGATCACGCATAATAATCACAGCACTTCACACAACACCACACATATGGAAAGTGCCCAAGCCTTACCGGATATGGTTGAAAACTCTCCTATGGGCCCTCTGCCTATCATCCGCAAAAAAGATGGCCTCACCAGTTTTCGGGCATTCCAGCCCTCATTCGAAATGGCAAATATACATAAAAAACCTGCTATTGCATTTATCATCAAGGATTTCGGCTTATCCGAAAAAACATCACAATCTATTTTGGACTTGTTGCCAGAGGGAATAAGTCTTGTGCTCTCCCCTTACAGCACCATGTTGGATGACTGGATAACCAAGGCCCACGAGAAAAACCTTGAACTCTGGGCACAGTTACCCGTCGAAAGCATCCAGTTAAAAAACCATGATACTGGCCCTCTCACAGTGATGAAAAAAACAAACTTCAGCAAAAACCTGAAAGTCTTTCACCGTATCATCAGCAATAGCATCGGCAGCGTTGGCATAACATCATACAGCGATATTATTATGAACCAACCAGAAAGCCCTCTGGAAAAAATTATAGGAGAATCATATGAACGTGGCCTTGGCTATCTGGAGCTAAATCCCGAAGCACCTGATTACTTTACAAAAATTGCCTTTCAAAACAATGCGCCCCTCATTAAGGCTGACCTAGAAGTGTTTCGCCCTACTGGCAAAAATAACTCCTTCGAAACACTTGAACAGATTGCGATTAATAAAGGCTACGCCGTTGCGGTACTACCCGCCTATCCTGATATTATTAAACATCTTGCCATCTGGATCGAAAAAGTCGGTAAGATTGATTATACTCTTGTACCTGTTTCAGCAATCTATGATATTCCACTCCACCTGAATAATGAAGGTCATGACATACCAGTTTCCGGTGGTTTAAAGAAAAGCGATATGGTCATGCCCGAAGAAAGTGCGCATCATGGCACTGTTACACATCATTAATATGAAAGTAAGCTTATGATGATTGAGAGAGAAAAACTCCCTTATCGGCCCTGTGTCGGTGTTTGTCTTTTCAATGAAAACGGAGAGGTTTTTGTCGGCGAACGTATTGATACACCAGGCGCTTGGCAAATGCCACAAGGTGGAATTGATAATAGCGAAACCATCGAAGAAACCGCCCTACGAGAGCTAAAAGAAGAAATTGGCACAGATCAAGCCAGTATCTTGCGTATTGCTAAGGAAACAATTTGCTATGACCTACCGGATCATCTTATCCCGAAACTCTGGAACGGATCATATCGAGGACAAGAACAAAACTGGGTCGCCATGCGTTTCACAGGAACAGACAGCGATATCAATCTAAACGCATTTGATCCACCTGAATTTTCTGAGTGGCAATGGGTTGCCTTGGACAACACATTGGATTTAATCGTACCGTTTAAACGTGATGTCTATAAATCCGTGATCAGCTTCTTTTCCGACCTTACGGATTAAGCGGTGACCACGCTGGATCTGAACCATGCTGAGGCGTCTTTAAGATACGCTCATTATAACCAGTGATATCAATTGTATATATTTTAGCAGAACGCTCCTGCCCTGCACGTTCGGGCGTTTCCTTGAAATAGGATAGCACGCGACCATTTGGCGACCATGTCGGACCCTCAACATGATAAGCAGAGGTAATCATACGCTCTCCCTTACCACTTGGGCGGATCACACCAATATAGAACTTGCCCTTATACATGCGGGTAAACGCAATCAAATCCCCACGCGGTGACCAGACAGGATTCGCATAACGCCCATCCCCAAATGTAATACGGTGCACATTTGAACCATCTGCATTCATAATATAAAGCTGCTGCGTACCACTACGATCAGATTCAAAAACAATCTGCTTTCCATCCGGTGAGTAAGACGGTGCCGTTTCAATTGATGCACCGCTTGTGACTTTCTGTGGACGATTCGAGCTTAAATCCATGACATAAATATCTGTATTCCCGTTCTTGGCCAAACTCATAATGACTTTCTGACCATCCGGTGAGAAACGCGGTGCAAAGGTCATCCCTGGAAAGTGACCCAGCAAGCGATGCGCCCCAGTATTAATATCATAAAGATAAACCTGCGGCTTGCCACTTTGATAGGAAAGATAAGTCAAACGCTGTGTCTCTGGCGAGAAACGCGGAGTCAGAACCAAATATGACCCATCCGTCAGATATTTATGATTTGCACCATCCTGATCCATTATCGCTAGACGTTTAACCCGCTTGTGACTCGGTCCACTTTCTGAAACATAAACAATGCGCGTGTCAAAATATCCATCTTCCCCTGTCAGGCGCGTATAAATCTCATCCGAAATAATATGGGCAATACGTCTCCAATTAGCAGGCGTCGTCGTATAAGCCATCCCTTTTAGCTGCTCATGCGATAAAGCATCCCAAAGACGAAACTCAACACGCGTGCGCCCTTGTGCATCCTTTAAGACACTACCAGTAATAATTGTTTCCGTGCCAGCGGCACGCCATTCAGGAAAACGAAGCCCTTCTTTATGAATTGATGATGGGCTTTGCGCAAAGGCATTCGGATTAATAGGCCTGAACAAACCAGAGCTTTCAAGGTTACGCTCAATGATGGCTGGAATCTCATTAGCCAAACGCTGATGCGTCGGATCTTCAAAATGGAAACGGCTAATGGCTATAGGACGCGGTTTGAACACGCCTCTTTCCAAAGTTATACTTGGCTTATCTTGTGCTTGCGCCACAATGGGTAAACAAGAAATAACAACAAAAAGGAACAGCACTCGGTTCATAAAAAATCTCTCTTTTTTCTTTTAAGATTCGGCAAAACTATAGCATATCTTTTGGATCAAACTGAATGATAAAAGTCTTCCATTGCTCATACTTATCTTCCGGCAAACGAAGCTTATTACAATTAGGGTTGAGCAATGCCCTGCGTGCAGCTTCTGCAGCAGCTCTGAAATGTGGATCACTCTTATAGCGGTATTGATCAATGATAACCGCCCTGCGAACAGTCATGTCTGGATTAAGATACACATCAATGTCAACAACAAGCTCCTCGGCAAATTTACCACCTGCCTGAATATTCCAGCATGGTTCAATACCAGCCTTAAGATTATCGCGCTCACTACGTGTTAGCTCACTTGATATATTGGCCTTCTGAGATATTCGTTCCGAAGTCTCATCCGATAAATCAGGTTGATCAGATTGCTGCTCTTCTTCATCTTGTTCTAACACATCCTTGAGCAAGCTGGAAATATCCCGCTCCGGCTCTTCCTTCTTTTCTTCCTTGGGCTTGGCCGGCGTAGGTTTTGGCTTTGGCTTATTTTTGGGTTTTGGCGGCGGTGGCTTTCTCACCGGAGGTTCAGGCTTGTTTTCCTCAGGCTTTGGTGGCATAGGAACACTTTCCGGTTCTTCTGTAATCTTGGGCGGCTTTGGCTCCAATAAATCAGGCGGGCTTGCACTTTTATTATATGTCGGTTTTTTCTCGGCTGGCGGAGGTTTATCTTCCGGCTTTTCTTCTGTCTCATTTGGCTTATCGACAATATTGGTCTGAGAGATATCTGCCAGATCAACCATCTCGACCGTTATAGCCATCTCCTCGGCATCTATCTCTTGTGAAAAATATGGAATAGTCACCGAAGCCAGAACTGCCACTGCCATATGAAACACAATCGACGCAATCAGCATACCTGTCATATCCGCAGATATAGCATCATTGCGGTTTTTGTATCGTCTCTTGCGTTTGATCGGCGCAGCCATAAATGATCCTTACTTGCGCTTAAAAGAGTTTTATTCCGGCTCGGAGATCAGGGCAACACGGCTAAAGCCTGCGGCATTCAAAAGTCCCAGCACAGACATAACCTTACCGTAATCAAGCTCTTTATCTGCACGAACATAAATACGCGTATCCTCACGCCCCTCCAACATAGGTGAAAGCATCGTCACGAGTGTAGCTTGCTTAATTTCAGTCTTTTCTCCTAAAAAAATCTTGCCGTCCTTATCCAGTGTAATTTCAATCGGCTTATTATCTTCTGTATCAATCGCCTTGGCCTTACTGCTCGGCAAGTCAATCGGAACGCCAGCCGTCAAAAGCGGGGCCGCCACCATAAAGATAATAAGCAGCACCAACATCACATCCACCATTGGTGTCACGTTAATTTCAGCCATAGGCCTAAATTGCCCACCTGTGCGCCGCCCGCGTGATCTCGTTTTTGTAGAAAGAGAAGCTCCCATAATATTATTCCCTTATTTCTTTGGTGGTGCAGGCATATCTTGTGAATCCAGATGACGCGACAAGATTGCCGCAAACTCATCTGTAAACGCCTCAAGACGGTCCGCATAACGGTTAAGCCCTCCTGATAACACATTATAAGCAATCGCCGCCGGAATCGCCGCAACCAGACCAATCGCCGTCGCAAATAGAGCCTCGGCAATACCTGGCGCAACGACAGCCAAAGATGTATTATTCGTCGCCGCAATCGAGGAAAAGCTATTCATAATCCCCCAAACCGTTCCAAACAGACCAATAAACGGTGCAGAAGACGCAACGCTTGCTAAAAAGGTCATGCCGCTTTCAAGGATATTAACCTCACGTCCAATAACCACCTGCATCGATCTCTCGACCCGCTGCATCAAACTGGCCTGCAAACTTTGTTTCGAGGGCAAACCACCTGCCACGCCTGCGCGCCATTCATCCATCCCCGCCATAAAAGTACGAAGCATCGGATCTTCCTTGCTTTTTTTGACACGATCATAAAGCTTGTCCAGCGGTTCACCCGACCAGAATGAATCTTCAAAGCGGTTCGCACGTCGGTTCAACATCGAAAGCAGACTTCTTTTCTTAAGAATAATCGCCCAGCTCCATACAGATGCAAAAATCAAAACCAACATCACAAATTTGACCACAATATCGGCCTGCATAAACAGTCCCCATGCGCTCATATCATGAACCATTGCGGCTCCGCCAAGATCTTCTGTAATTATATCTGCTGCCATGTTTCTTCCTGCATATATGATTTAATGAATACGAATTTATTCCAGTGCTTTTGAAGTTAGACGATTCTTCATTCAAAATCCTTGGAAAAAAGTTACCTCAAAAAGTTACTTTTATTACTCAACATATTTCTGAAACACGTCCTTAACTTCTTCAGGCACGCGAACCGGCTTATAATCCTTAGTATCCACGCACACCAGAGCCACCTTCATATCAGAAATCTGCGCCTCTTTTGCACCATTTTTATCCACACGAAAAAGCGCCTGATGCATCGTAAAACTGGTATTCTTAAGGCTGGAAATAGTTGTTTCTAAAACCAGCATATCATCAAGATGCGCCGTTTTCAGATAATCAATTTCAATATGACGCACCACAAAAATGACCCCTAGCGTCTCATGAAGGTTTCGATTTTGAAAACCTGTGGCGCGCAAGAATTCAGTGCGCCCACGCTCCCCGAATTTCAGGTGATTGGCATGATACACCACGCCACCAGCATCTGTATCCTCATAATAGACCCGCACAGGAAGTTCATGAATCATATATACACCTCATTCATCCGTAGCATTGAGTAAATCCATTTGTTCTAACGCAGTTTTGGGTCGCGTGATTCCCATATAGTCAAACCCCTTGGGTGAAAGCATGCGCCCACGCGGGGTGCGCTGCACCAGCCCTTGTTGAATCAAAAACGGTTCAATAACATCTTCTATCATGTCACGCTGCTCGGACAGAGCCGCGGCAATCGTCTCAACGCCAACCGGCCCGCCGCCATAGTTCTCACCGATACATGAAAGGTATCTGCGATCCATACGATCAAGCCCCATTGCATCAACATCTAGACGGCTCAGCGCATGATCAACTAATCCTACTGTCACTTTATCCAAATCAGAAGCATCAAAAAAGTCCCTTACCCGTCTGGTGAGACGTCCAGCGATACGCGGCGTACCGCGAGAGCGCTTGGCAATCTCCTGCGCAGCCCCATCCTCAAGCGAAACATCAAGAAGAGCGCATATCCTACTGACAATTAAAGATAATTCATCATTATTATAAAATTCAAGCCTGAGCGGTATACCAAAACGATCCCTAAGAGGGTTCGTCAGCAATCCTATGCGGGTTGTCGCCCCGACAAGCGTAAATGGCGGCAATTCAATCTGGATAGAACGCGCTGCCGGCCCTTCCCCGATCATCAAATCAAGCTTGCCATCTTCCATCGCCGGATAAAGAATCTCCTCCACGGCTGGATTAAGACGATGAATCTCATCGATAAAGAGTACATCATGCGGCTGTAAATTAGTCAGGATCGCTGCCAAATCACCGGACTTGGCAATCACAGGGCCAGATGTCGCCCGAAAACCAACCCCAAGCTCCTTCGCGACAATCTGCGCTAATGTTGTTTTCCCAAGACCGGGAGGACCAAAAAAGAGAACATGATCCATCGCCCCGCCGCGCTTCTTGGCTGCCTCAACGAAAACCCGCAAATTTTCCCGCAAATCCTTCTGCCCGATAAACTCATCCAGAATATCAGGCCGCAACGCCCCCTCATCCCCCTTTTCAGTATCCTGAATATCGGCATCCAGATCAGGGTTTTTAATGTCAAAAGCCTCACTCATGCACTTAACTCCGTTAAGGCCAAGCGGATTAGGGCTTCTACATTCTCCGCATCATTGTCATTGGCTTTACCCTTGGCTTGCATCACCGCCTTATAAGCCTCTGCCCGCGCATAGCCCAAATTAGTCAGCGCAGACACAGCATCTTCATCGGCTCTGGACACACTTACTTGCGGCGCGCCGTCTTGCACCACCGGAGCAGCGCCCGTCACTGGTGCGGAGATTTCAATCTGCCCCGCCTTATCCTTTAGCTCTGTCAATATACGCGCCGCAAGCTTTGGCCCGACGCCATCTGCGCGCGTCAGCGCCGCCTTGTCCTGAGAAGCAATAACAAAACCTAGCTGATCGGCGGGCGTGGCCGCCAAAATAGAAAGTCCAGCCTTCGCCCCGACACCCTGCACCGAGGTCAGAAGCTTGAACCATGCTTGCTCGGTCTTATCGGCAAAACCATAAAGGGTCATCGCATCTTCGCGAACCTGCATGTTAATCAGCAAAGAGACGACCTCACCCACTTGCCCTATTGAAGCCAGAGTACGACTGCTGGCATAGACAATATATCCCACGCCTGACACATCCAAAATCAGATGATCCGTATCAAAGGAGTCAATTTTTCCGGTAAGCTTTCCAATCATATGGCGCGTATCCTTCCCCGCGCGTATTTTTACGCAGAATCTTTTCTATTCAATATATCGATAGAACTATAATGCGCATGGGTGATGGCTACGGCAAGAGCATCAGCTTCATCTTCACTAATTGTTCCACAGGAAGGAAGCAACGTCTTGACCATCAAACCCATTTGTTGTTTGGCGGCATGCCCCGTCCCGACAACAGATTTCTTAACCTTATTGGCAGAATATTCCCCGACCACCAGCCCCTTAATCGCAGCCGCCGCCATTAATACACCACGAGCCTGCCCTAATTTGAGCGTAGAATGCGGGTTTTTATTCACGAAAGTTTCCTCCAGTGCGCAAAGCTGGGGCTTATGAAGGTCAATCACATTACTCAAGCCAAAATGTAACATCGCCAGTCTTTTACACAAATCCTGCTTTGGATCTGTCTTAATCAGGCCACTCGCCACAAATGACAACGCATTACCATTTGAGCGAATAATCCCCCAGCCTGTTTTCTGCAAGCCTGGATCTATGCCGAGAATTTGAATCACGCAAAACCTTTACATAAAAATTATGATTTATTACACTAAAATAATAATACATGAACAAAAAAACAGGTGAAGCAATAATGGGATCACATAATGATATAAATACGAATGCGGGGATAGAATCCACTTTCAACAGCGTCGGATTAACAAATCACGAGGGATCATTAGTCGGACAAACTGTAATCCCAAATGGTAGTGCGAACCCCAAAGACGAATTCGGCACCGGATATGATTTCGAATATCATCACAGAAACCTTTGCCTCAGCAGCTCTTTTGGCGGTGCGCAACTTCCAGTTCTAACTGTGACACAAGACTACGAAAAAAATGGAAATCGTTTTTTATCTGTCAAAAATGAAGAAGGAAAAACAGGTGATGTTTTAGCTAGTAGATTAATACTAGCACAATCATGACGCCGCCATTAGTTTTTCCATGATCTCGTCACTAACATCGAAATTAGCCGTCACGGACTGAACATCATCATTATCTTCCAGAGCATCAATAAGTTTTATGATAGAAGCAGCTTGCTCCTCATCCACAGGTGTCATCACATTTGGCTTCCAAATCAGTCCAGACTTTTCAGGTTCTCCGTATTTAGCTTCCAGCGAATCGCGTACAGAGGCAAAATCATCAGCCGCACAGTGAATCTCGTGAATCTCCTCACCACTTTCAACATTTTCAGCGCCAGCTTCTAAAGCGGCCTCAAACATATCATCCGCTGAGGCCTTATCCGCCGGATAAATAATCTCGCCCACACGGTCAAACATGAAATTCACACAACCTGTCTCACCAAGATTTCCACCATTTTTGGTAAAAGTCGAGCGCACCTCGGAAGCTGTACGATTCTTATTATCAGTTAGAGCCTCGACAATGACGGCAACACCGCCAACACCATAGCCCTCATAGCGCATTTCATCATAATTCTCGCCGTCTGTATCTCCAGAGCCTTTTGCTATCGCACGCTCTATACCATCTTTGGGCATAGATTGACCACGCGCCGTAGCGATTGCTAAACGCAATCTGGGATTCATGTCAGGATCACCGCCTCCCAATTTCGCGGCAACCATGATCTCCCGACCGAGTTTAGAAAATAATTTGGCCCTCTTTTTATCCTGCGCGCCTTTACGGTGCTGAATATTGGCCCATTTGGAATGTCCTGCCATCTTAATAGTCTTTTATGGTTTTAAGTGCATTATCTGTATAACTAGATATTGTTTTTTAACGATATTTTTGTATTTTTCAATAAAAAGCTATTAATTTATTTGAAAAGCTCTGCTAAGAGCATCACAATATAAAACCAGATCACTAAGAAGACAATCAGCATGAGCTACCAATTAAGTAAAATAAAAGTATTAGTCGTAGAAGATAACAAGCCCATGCTTGAACTTACAAAATCGATTTTAAAATCCTTTGGTATAGGAAATGTCATCACAGCACTTAATGGAGAAGACGGGTTTCGGGAATTCTGTGCAACCAATCCTGATCTTGTGATTGTAGATTGGATGATGGAGCCAATGGATGGAATCTCTATGTGCCGCCATATCCGCAACAGCGATAGAAGCCCGAACCAATATGTCCCTGTTATCCTGATGACTGGCTTTAGCGAAAAAAAGCGTGTCCTTTTGGCACGTGATGCCGGTATTACAGAGTTTTTAGTCAAACCCTTCAACGTGCGCGGCCTTTATAAGCGGATTTTTCAGATCATAGAAAAACCTCGCCAATTCGTAAGATGTGAAAACTTCTTTGGACCGGATAGGCGCCGCCGCAAGAAGGAAGACGATTATCAAGGCCCGTTCAGACGCAAAACAGATGTCAAAAAATATAAGGCCTCCTCCAAAGCAAAAACACCCATTGACGAAATTGATTTCCGGTAAAACTTGAGAGTAAAATTATGGACCCACATCACTTTAACCAAAAGCCCAAGAGAGATGCTGAATTCATCACGCCGCCCAATATGCTTAAAAACAAAGTTGGTAATGGCGGTTTAAGCGATTCGATTTTGAACAGAGCACAAGAATTACTGGAAAATAATACAGAAGATTTCCGCCCTTTAGCTGATATTTACCTCCAACAAATGGAAAACGGAATTAAAACCGCGCGCAGCGCATCAGCGACTAATGAAAAAGACATTGAACGTCTTATCGCAGGGATTCTTTATCCTTGCATGCAACTCAAAGCCAATGGCGGTATGTTTCATTATCCGCTAGTGACAAACATCGCCCATATATTTGTCCAGTTTATGGAAGTCGTTGAAAGGCTGGATGAAGAAACACTCGAAATTGCGCAGGCTTTTTATACATCCGTCAAAATTGTTGTAAATGGCCAGATCAAAGGAGATGGCGGTATAAAAGGCACAGCCCTGATCAATGAACTCAATAGCGCTTGCGAACGTTATTTCGAAAAGCACAAAGACAATATTGATTTTGATAAAGACTAGATCAAAGATCAGGCATAGCTTCAGCCAGAACATCACCAATACGGATAGGTGCTATATTCTTGGCAAGTCCGGTTTTGTCATCCGTAATAATCAGAGCGCCGCACAGCATCTTGTTTTCATTAGCAGGAACAAAGCTCTCACCGGGAGTCATTTTTGTAAAACGCTCAATCGCCGAAGTTTTCTTCATCCCGATAACACTGTCATAATCGCCCGTCATGCCGGCATCAGACATAAAAGCCGTACCACCCGCCATAACATGAGCATCCGCAGTGGGCACATGCGTATGTGTTCCGATCATCGCTGAAATCCTTCCAGAAAAGTGATGTCCGAACGCCATTTTCTCCGATGTTGTCTCGCCATGAAAATCAACAAATATAGCATCACAATTTTGCCCAAGCTTATGCTCCACTAAGACATCTTCCATAGTCTGAAAAGGACAATCCATAGCCTGCATAAATAAACGTGCCATCAAATTGACAACCACAATCTTTTGCCCTGATGTAAGATTAAGTGCACACACACCATTACCCGGTGTCGTGTTTTTAGGAAAATTATGCGGACGAATGAGCCTTGGATCCTTTTTAATATAAGCTAAAATCTCGCGTTGATCCCAAACATGGTTACCCGTGGTGATACAATCCACCCCCCATTCGTAAAACTCTTTACAAAATTTTTCAGTTATACCACGACCATGCGCCGCGTTCTCGCCATTCACAATCACAACATCCGGCGATAATTTTTCCTTAACTTGCGGTAAATAGGTTTGCAAAGCCTCGCGGCCAGAACGCCCCATAATATCGCCAATAAATACTATTCTCATTGCTTCTTACTCTTTAAACTCAAACGCATCTTGCTGCGTAATAATATAATCCATTTGCCGATCATGTTCTTCTATCGGTAAATTAAATAAGCAGGCCTGTTGGGCATATGCAACCCCGACACATAAGATATCTTTTTGCTCCGCATAATGCTCAAGCGTAGAATCATAATAACCACCCCCATATCCCATCCGGTTTCCTTGCCGATCAAAGGCCAGCATCGGCACAATAAAAATATCCGGCTCTAGATATTCTGTATCCTCATTTATCTCAGGCTGCATGATTCCATATTTTCCAGCTTTTAGCTCCATATCTGCGCTACAGCGGATAAATTTGAGAACCCTGCTATCATCTTCCATAACAGGCAAAGCAACAACATGATTTTTCTTAAGCATATCATCTATGAGCATACGCACATCAAATTCCCGCCCCTTCGGCCAATATGCGCC
The DNA here is from genome assembly GCA_002320665.1 of Micavibrio sp. UBA1672. Lineage (GTDB taxonomy): Bacteria > Pseudomonadota > Alphaproteobacteria > Micavibrionales > Micavibrionaceae > UBA1672. Next base: position 3,995 of record DCKO01000013.1, on the reverse strand, counting down.
AACCACACTTTTTTGATCTAAAGGAATTGTTTTATAAAAAAGCTCTTCAAAACGGTCATACTCATCCGCATCCAAAGAAAGCACATCCCGCACACGCTTGGCTTCACTGCGCACTGATTCTTTTTGATCTTTAATTTTTTCTGACAATCAAAAGCCCTCTTCTCCAAAAATGAACACACAGTGTTTAACTATGGTCAGGCGTAAGGAGTGATGCCTAGTAAAGCTAGACAAACGAGAAAACAACGCAACCAGAGTTAAACAATGGAAGTTCAAGTGTGCCGCGAGAGCCGTGGACGTATAGTATCTTCGCGGGTCCGGAATAACCAGGTGGGTGCCGTAAGTATCCAAGCCCCCCGGGCAAACCGTTGAACAAGGACAGGGACAGCTCCCTATGCGAAAAAAGCATCGACCTCCGAGATAAAGCCATCTCACGCGCACCGCAGCACGATAAGAAAAAGGTCATAACATGGAATATGGGGGTTAATAAAGGAAATTAAGCAGCATTACTGATGCGACCATTAATATTTTCAATTTTATTAGCAAGATGCTCAATCACTTCAGCCACCATAAGATCATCAGTCGAAGGAACATTTCCGCTCTCTTGTGCATAATCACGAAGCATTCTGACCTGCTCTTGCAGATGCGCAATATCATCTTTCATATCAAAAATTTCATCAGCCAAAACCAGAGACGTCAAAACCAGCAAATGGTTTTCATTATTAGCTGCACCCGAAGCCGAAATATCCTTGGCACGAAGATCTACATATTCACCAATACTCTCCAGGCGACCTTCTTGCCCGTCATCACATGACAAGCCATAGCCTCGGTTGTTAATCTGTACAGTAACTTCGGACATAAATCTCTCCCTCTTATTCTTTCAATAAAGTTTCAACCGTATGAATGGCTCGATCCAGACGTTGTGCAATAAAATCAACATTAATATCGCCATCTGACATACCTCCGCCCTCTTGCGCCACCAAAGAATGATCAAGCTTTTCCACGGCATTATTAAGTTTTTCAAGCGCAAATCGAACCGACGACATATAAATGAACCTTCCCTTTGAAATCTTGGAACACAAAAACTTCTTATGTCTGATTATGAAACGATGTGTTTTTGGGTCAACCAGAGTTTGACCGCTTCATGGATTAAACCACAAGATTTTACACCTAGCGCTTGACCAACACGGCATTCGAAGGCATGTTATGCCAAGTTTCACTAATATGCATAAACAGGTAAAATACACCATGAATAAAGCTGCTGCCGCAATTAAACCGCCCGCTAAAACAGATTACGATTTAAAGAAAATGGCCAATGCCATACGCGCCCTGTCTATGGACGCGGTACAAAAGGCAAATTCAGGTCACCCTGGCATGCCAATGGGCATGGCCGATGTTGCCACAGTTTTATATTCCAAGTTTCTGAAATTTGATCCTAAAAATCCCGAATGGCCGGATCGTGACCGCTTTGTCCTATCAGGTGGTCATGGCTCAATGCTGCTTTATGCAGTAAATTACCTGACAGGCTATAAAAAAATGACTTTGGATGAAATTAAAAATTTCCGTCAATTAGGCGCAATCACGGCCGGACACCCCGAAGTCGAACAAGATGCCGGCATTGAAACAACAACCGGCCCATTAGGTCAGGGTATTGGTAATGGTGTTGGTATGGCTCTGGCAGAACGCATCTTGAATGCCCGTTTCGGCGATGATCTGGTTTCGCATTATACATATGTCATGTGCGGCGATGGTGACCTTATGGAAGGCATCAGCCACGAAGCATGCTCTCTGGCCGGACAGCTAGACCTATCCAAACTCATCGTTCTTTTTGACGATAATGGTATTTGCATTGACGGTAAAACAGATATGACCGTCAGTGACAACACAAAATACCGTTTTGTTTCCTATGGATGGGATGTCATGGAAATCGACGGCCATGACCATAACGCCATTGAAAAAGCCATTTACCGGGCCCAAAAAACACCAAAGCCAAGCATTATTTGCTGTAAAACCAAAATTGGTTTTGGTGCACCCACAAAGGAAAACACGAGCGCTGCGCATGGTGCTCCTCTGGGTGAAGATGAAATTAAAGGTACACGTGAAATTCTTGACTGGCCGTATGAACCTTTTGAAATCCCTGATGAAATTCTGGCCAACTGGCGTGAAATAGGCAAAAAAGGTACAGAAGACAAAAAAGCATGGGAAGAACGCACAGAAAACAGCGAAAAAGCCGAAGACTTCAAAGTCTATATTGATGGTGATTTCAAAATTGAAACAGTCGCCAATACAAGAGATCTTAAAAAATCCTTTGCCGCAGAAAAACCCGCAAAAGCCACGCGCCAAACTTCCGGTATATGCCTTGAAAAGCTTGTATCTGCAATTCCAGCTCTTATTGGCGGCTCGGCTGATTTGACCGGATCCGTCAACACGCGTGTCGCAGCCTCAAAAACTATTAGCAAAGAAGACTACGATGGTAATTACATTTATTACGGCGTAAGAGAACACGGCATGGCCGCGGTTATGAATGGCTTGGCACTTCATGGTGGCCTCGTGCCTTATTCAGGAACATTCCTGCAATTTTCCGATTACTCACGCCCATCAATTCGTTTAGCTGCACTCATGAAACAACGCGTCATTCATGTTCTGACACATGATTCGATCGGCCTTGGCGAAGATGGCCCGACTCACCAACCAGTCGAACATCTTTCTGCTCTCAGAGCTATTCCGAATTGCTATGTCTACCGCCCATGTGACGGCATTGAAACCGCAGAAAGCTGGCAGCTCGCTATAGAGACAAGAAACGCACCTTCTGTTCTGGCATTAACACGTCAGGGCTTACCCACATTATGCGAAGACCGTGAAGACAACATGGTTGCCAAAGGTGCTTACATTCTGAGAGAAACTGAAGGAAGCAGTGCACCAGATATCACATTACTTGCTAGTGGCTCTGAAGTTTCTATAGCGAATAAAGTCTTTGAACATTACGAAAAAGAAGGCAAAGCTGTTCGTCTGGTTTCCTGTCCATGTCTTGACCTCTTCTGGGAACAAGATGCTAAATACATCAAAGAGATCATCGGCAATAACAGTTTAAAAGTTGTAATCGAAGCCGGCATACGTCAAAGCTGGGACCGCATGTTACGCGGCAAGCATATTTTTATCGGCATGGATGATTTTGGCGCTTCAGCCCCTGCTGATGTACTTTACAAACATTTTGGCATAACGGCAGAAGCCACAATCGAGAAGATTGAAAACGCTTTATCCAAACGTTCCTGATCGTCTTTAAGCAATAAAAGCTTGATAATTCATAGGTTTTTAGGCTAAAGAGACTACGAATTTTTTTAGTAGTCACTTTAATGGAGCAAAATTTATGGCAGTCAAAGTTGCGATTAACGGTTTTGGACGTATCGGGCGCTTAGTCGCACGTGCAATCATCGAAGAAAATTACAAGGATATTGACCTAGTAGCAATCAACGATCCGGGTGGAAACTTCTTTCCCCTGCTAAAGTATGATTCCGTACATGGACGCGCACCATTTGATGTAGAGCGTGATGGCGATGATGCGATTATCGTTGATGGTAAAAAAATCAGACGCTTCCGTAACCGTGATCCTAAAAATCTACATTGGGGCGAAGAAGATGTTGACATCCTTCTGGAATGTACTGGACGCTTTAATGATCGCGAAGGCGCACAGCTCCATCTTGATTCAGGCGCAAAAAAAGTCCTGATTTCTGCTCCGGCCAAAGACGAAGACTTAACCGTAGTCTACGGTGTTAACCATGATAAGCTGGAAAAAGATCACAAAATTGTATCCAATGCATCATGCACTACCAACTGCCTTGCGCCTGTTGCATATGTCCTGAATAAAGAAATCGGCATTGAAAAAGGCTTTATGACGACAATTCACGCTTACACAGGTGATCAAAACACAGTCGATGCGTCCCACAAAGATCCGTTTCGCGCGCGCGCAGCAGCCGTAAATATGATCCCGACATCAACAG
>DCKO01000020.1 GCA_002320665.1 Micavibrio sp. UBA1672 | reverse complement strand
CTCTGTCCATACAGAATTTCATTTTCAAGGAAGATAACGGGGTTTGGATCGCGGATTGCGGCCTTCAGCAAGCCTTTTGAATCTGCCGCTGACCAAGGTGCAACAACCTTAAGACCTGGTACATGTGCATACCAACTGGCATAGCATTGAGAGTGCTGTGCGGCGACGCGTGAGGCTGCGCCGTTTGGGCCACGGAACACAATCGGGCAACCAAGCTTACCACCTGCCATATACAGGGTTTTAGCGGCAGAGTTAATAATATGATCCATGGCCTGCATGCCGAAATTCCATGTCATAAATTCGACAATCGGCTTAAGGCCATTCATGGCAGAACCTACAGCCATACCGGCAAAGCCATGTTCCGTAATCGGCGTATCAATAACGCGCTTATCACCGAATTCATCCAAAAGACCTTGAGAAACTTTATAAGCGCCCTGATATTCGGCGACTTCCTCACCCATCAGATAGACGCGGTCATCATTACGCATCTCTTCGGCCATCGCATCACGCAACGCCTCACGTACTGTTTGTTCTTTTGTATCGGCAAAAGCGGCTTCGTCAAATGGTGGTGGCTCGATCACAGTGCCTTGGGCATAAAGAATGTCACGGTTTTCAATCACTGCGCCCGTCGGCTGCTCTGCTGTTGATGAGGAAACAGGTGTGGCATCAGCTTCTTCCGGCTGAGTTGCAGCTGGTGTTGGTGCTGCGCCCGTATCACCGATATCATCAGCGCTTTCACCTTCCTCAAGCAGCACAGCAATCGGCGTATTCACCGCCACAGCCTCAGTGCCTTCATTGATTAGGATTTTACCTAGCGTGCCTTCATCAACGGCTTCGACTTCCATGGTGGCCTTGTCGGTTTCGATTTCGGCAATCACATCACCTGCTTCGACTTTATCACCTTCGGATTTCAGCCATTTAGCCAAATTTCCTTCGGTCATGGTCGGAGATAGAGCTGGCATTAAAATTTGTGTTGGCATTACTCGTAACTCCTTTTATTCAGTCTCTATCAAAACATCCGTCCATAAATCTTCCGGCGGCAGTTCAGGGTTTTCTTGTGCGAATTTCGCAGCTTCGTTGACGATTTCTTTGATTTCCTTATCAATCGCCTTAATGTCTTCTTCGGGCACATCACGCTCTTGCAGTAAATCTTTTACAGCGGTGATTGGGTCACGCTCTTCCTTGAAGCTGGCAACTTCCTCTTTTGTACGATATTTCGCCGGATCAGACATTGAGTGCCCACGATAGCGATAGGTCATGACCTCAAGGATGTATGGGCCGTTTCCGCTGCGGATATAATCCAGAGCCTGACGCGCAGCATCCTGAACGGCAAAGACATCCATACCATCAACTTGCTCACCCGGAATGCCGTAGCCTTCGCCGCGGCGATAGAGTTGACCTGCGGAGGAACGGGATACGCTTGTGCCCATGCCGTATTGATTATTTTCGATGACATAAAGAATTGGTAGATCCCAAAGTGCCGCCATATTATAGCACTCGGCGACTTGCCCTTGGTTGGATGCTCCATCGCCCATGTAAGCTACGGCCACGCCACCATCTTCTTTGTATTTGTGTGAAAAGCCAAGACCAGTACCAATGGCTGTGCTGGCACCCACGATACCATGACCACCGAAGAAATTCTTTTCAAGGCTGAACATGTGCATTGACCCGCCTTTGCCGCGAGAATAGCCATCTTTACGACCAGTCAGCTCGGCCATAATGCCCTTGGGATCCATGCCACAAGCCAGCATATGAGCATGATCACGATAAGATGTCACAACAGTATCTTGCTCTTCCTGTACAGAAGCAATCCCCGTTACGACAGCTTCTTGTCCTATATAAAGGTGACAAAATCCACCTATCAGACCCATACCATAGAGCTGACCTGCTTTTTCTTCGAAACGGCGAATGAGCAACATTTCACGATAAAGTGACTTTAAAACATCTACATCAGGTTCAGGAGAGGAATCCGAAACGGTCTTTAATTGAACCTTATTTTTTTTGGCTTTTGTTGGTGCCACGCTCATTCTCCTGCTTCCGTTTTCGATCACAAAAAACCTGTCCTAATCATGCACATGAATCAGGTTTAAGGTTTTGCTACACTATTTTAAAGAGAATGACCAGCAAAAAATATTGTTTTGTGCGGTGCAACATATTGAAATGAAAGGAAAAAATATTTTTAGACATAATTTTGGAAGATCATTTCCCTAAGCAATATCAGGCAAAAATTATGCAATAAAATCACTCTTCTAGCATAACTTCATTTTTAGATCGGTAGCCCAAAACGATGCGGGCGCGTTCCTCTAGAAAATCACGTGACATTGTACCAGGTCGCAACATGGCTACTTTTTCTTCTAGCTCTAGACGCTTGGCACTGATTTTTTCGTGCTCCTGCGATGCCAAGACAATTTCATGCTCTACCTGCTCTAGGCGCGCGACACTCTTTGCACCATAGAAAACATGATACCCAAAAAAGCCAGCAACAAGCACACTGAACAAAATCAGCGTGCATATCTGAAATTTTGGATTTGCAGCACGAAAAAACTTCATGTGGCCATAGAATCACAAATAAACCTGTGGATCAATTAAAAAAATGGTTTGGAGTCAATGACTTAACCGGAACATAAAAAGAACAATTCCGGCTAAGCGATTCTAACGACTCATTTTTTCTGATTCTCAAAAAAATTAGCGGTAAAAGCCTTTACCTTCGTATTTTGCCATATCATAGAGCTGCTCTTCGATACGGAGCAACTGATTGTACTTGGCAATACGGTCGGAGCGGGATAGAGAACCTGTTTTGATCTGTCCGGCATTTGTTGCCACAGCCAGATCAGCAATCGTTGAATCCTCGGTCTCGCCGGATCGGTGAGAAAGCACAATACCAAAGCCAGCCTTCTTCGCCATTTCGATAGTTTCTAGCGTTTCAGTCAGTGTTCCGATCTGATTGACTTTCACAAGCACTGCATTACCGGCCTTTTCGTCAATACCGCGCTTAAGACGCTTGGCATTGGTCACATAGAGATCATCTCCGACAAGCTGAACTTTATCACCAAGCTCGGCTGTTAGCTTTGTCCAGCCAGCCCAGTCATCTTCGCCAAGGCCGTCTTCGATCGAGACAATCGGGTATGCATTACATAGGTCTTTGTAATATTCGACCATTTCGTCAGATGAAAGAACCTTACCTTCGCCCTCAAGGTGATATTTTCCATCCTTGTAAAATTCAGTTGAGGCCGCATCGAGCGCGATCACAACATCTTTCTCAGGCTCATAGCCTGCTGCCTTGATAGATTTGATGATGTAATCCAAAGCTTCTTTGGAGGATTTCACAGCTGGCGCAAAACCACCCTCATCACCAACATTTGTATTAAGACCAGCAGCCGATAGCTCCTTCTTAAGGGCATGGAAAACCTCCGCGCCCATACGAAGGCCCTCGCTGTATGTCGGGGCACTTACGGGCATGATCATGAATTCCTGAATATCAACGGGGTTATCAGCATGAGCACCACCATTGATGATGTTCATCATCGGTGTTGGCAATGTGTGCGCATAAGTACCGCCGATATATTTATATAAAGGCATACCCAGCTCAAACGCCATTGCTTTGGCAACAGCCATAGAGACCCCGAGAATTGCATTTGCACCTAGCTTGGATTTATTTTCTGTGCCATCAAGCTCCAGCATGATGCGGTCTACTTCCATCTGGTCAGATGCATCCACGCCGAGAAGGTTTTCGTAGATTACTGTATTGACGTTCTCAACAGCCTTTAAAACACCCTTACCGCAATAGACATCCTTATCACCATCACGAAGCTCGACAGCCTCATAAGCGCCTGTTGAGGCACCAGATGGCACAGCGGCGCGACCTCTTGCGTTCGACTCCAAAGTGACATCGACTTCGACTGTGGGGTTTCCACGACTATCCAAGATTTGACGGGCGTGAATATCAATAATTCCGGTCATTTATACTAATCCTTCTCCAAAAACATTGGGCTTATAATAATTTTGCCTAAGGTTTTACAGAAAAAGAAAAAAAGAAAAAAGGAATTTTTTGAAATAAAATGAATTAGACTTCTTCGTCAACAATTGTTCCCGATGTTTCAGAAGCTAAAACGGATGTGTTGCTTTGCCCCTCAGGCGCATCACCAGTAAGTTGCGGCGCTGCGATTTCACGGCTTGAAGGAACAGATGATCGCAGGGCTCTGATTTGCGTAAGCGCCGAGTCAACTGTGGCACTTGCGCCCCCGGTCAGAGAAAACAAGTTATTAAAAGATCCTGCATTTTGCTCTAATTGTTGACGGATCAGAAACCGCGCATTACCAGAAATCCCTCCAGAATTCACAGCAAGCCTGCGACCAACATCAAGGATACCTTGTGCACTAAGACCACTTTCTTGCAGAATGGAATTCTGATAGGCAGGCAAGCCAAGTCTGTTAGAAACAGTGGCCTGATTTAGAAATTGTGATGCTCCTGCAATTCTGGTCATGAAGTCGGTCTCCTACCGATATAATTTAATCGACCATTCCTTTTACAAGGCAGTAGTCTACGTTCAAACGCCACTAAGGCTTCGTGCTATCGCACGGGTGCGCACTTGCACCCCTGTCAATTTTTCTTTCTAGAAAAAATTGACTTAACTTTAACATTCTACAGGTTTTTGGTGACTTTATCAAGTTTTACAAGACGCTCCAGCACATCTGGCAAATCGCTAAGCTTCACCATATTCGGGCCATCAGACGGCGCATTATCAGGGTCTTCGTGCGTTTCCATGAATATACCCGCTACGCCCACAGCAATAGCAGCTTTGGCAAGGACTGGTACCATTTCACGGTCACCTCCCGAAGAGCCGCCTAGCCCGCCTGGTTGCTGAACAGAGTGAGTAGCGTCATAGATCACTGGATAACCCGTTTTTGCCATGATCGGCAAGCTGCGCATATCTGAAACCAGTGTGTTATAGCCGAAAGATGCACCGCGCTCACAAAGCATAATATTATCATTGCCACTTTCCGAGATTTTGGCCGCGACATTCTTCATATCCCAAGGCGCAAGGAATTGTCCTTTTTTAACATTGACCACTTTTCCTGTTTTAGCCGCAGAGATTAGCAAATCTGTCTGGCGGCATAGAAAAGCCGGAATTTGGAGGACATCCACGACCTCACCAACAATTTTGCATTGCTCTTCGGTGTGAACATCTGTGACGACTGGCACGCCGAAATGTCCTTTGATATCGTCCAGCACCTCAAGCCCCTTTTCAAGACCTAGGCCGCGCTGCCCCTTAAGAGACGTACGATTGGCCTTATCGTATGAAGATTTATAGATAAAGGGTATGCCAAGCCTTTGGGTGAGCTCCTTGAGTGCGCCGCACATTTCAAAGGCATGGTCTTTGCTCTCGATCTGGCACGGGCCAGCCATCAGGGCAAAAGGCTTGTCGTTGGCGATTTCGATTTGGTCGACTTTTACGGTTTTGGGAGTAGATGATTCTGTCATGAGCTAGACGTTACTGCGAGTCTGGCGAAAGCGCAAGATTGAAAATAGGCTTGATTGCAAGCTCTATAGTCTGTATTTTTGACGTTTTGATGATAAATACGTAAAATACATATATTTGAGTTAGAACAGGGATATAAAAATGGGTAACAAACAGTGGCGGATACTTAATCCAGAATTAGAAGATTTAACCAAATTAGTTACAAAAGCCTTCAGTGGTGGAAGTAATAGAAATCAAATTCTTAATAGAGCAGAAACAATCCTTGATATGGTAGTTTCAAGCCCCACTAGTTTGCAAAAGGCAATTAAAGATTTAGACCCCACCGCAGATGGGAAAAAAATTAGGCAACTGGGTGATTTTCTAAAAAAACATGCTTTTGCCACAAGTGCAAAGCCATCTTCCCACTCCGTAAGCCCGACAGAGACCGAAATGTCTGAGCATGTTAAAGATACAGACATAAGTGCACTTCTTGCGCAATTACGTGCCGAAGAAATGACTGATGACCAGATTTTTGATGATGGCTTATCAGAAGAATTTTCTGAATATGAAAACCCAGAATATAGGTTTTAAACCAACCGCCCCTGTTTCACTGCGGCTTCAATGAAGGACACGAAGAGCGGATGCGGGTCAAAAGGCTTGGATTTTAGCTCGGGGTGGAACTGTACACCAATAAACCATGGGTGATCTTTATGCTCGACGATTTCAGGCAATTTACCATCAGGTGACAGGCCGGAGAATTTCAAACCTTTTTCTTCTAATCCCTCGCGATAAGCCATATTTACCTCGTAGCGGTGACGGTGGCGTTCGCTGATATCATCGGCATTATAGACTTTATGGACAAGGCTGCCCTGCTCCAGATGGCATGGATATGCGCCAAGGCGCATTGTGCCGCCCTTATTGGTAGAAGTCTTACGCTTTTCTTTTACTTCGCCCTTTACCCATTCGGTCATCAAACCAACGACGGATTCCTCGCATGGGCCGAACTCGGTTGATCCGGCCTCTTCGATACCACACAGATTACGTGCAGCCTCAATTACTGCCATTTGCATACCGAAACAAATTCCCAAGTACGGGATTTTCTTCTCGCGTGCATATTGCACAGCCTTAATCTTGCCTTCCGCGCCGCGCTCTCCGAATCCGCCGGGCACAAGAATACCATTTGCCCCTTTGAGATAATCCTCGGGGTTTTCACTTTCGAAAACTTCTGCCTCGATGAATTCAAGCTTAACCTTGACCTTATTGGCGATCCCACCATGGACTAGTGCCTCGTTCAAGGATTTATAGCTATCGGTCAGGTTTGTGTATTTCCCGACGATCGCAATCTTTACCTCGCCTTCGGGTTCTTTGATATTCTTGACAATATTTTCCCACGTCGAAAGATCAGGCGCTTTGGCATCTGTGATGTTGAAACTGTCCATGATTTCATCATCCAGCCCCTCTTCGTGATATGTCAGGGGCACTTCGTAGATGGAGGACACATCCAGCGCAGGAATAACTTTCTTCTCATCAATATTACAAAATAGCGCAATTTTGCGGCGCTCATCTTCTTCAATTTCGCGATCTGCACGGCACAACAGAATTTGCGGCCTGATCCCGTAGCTCATCAATTCCTTGACCGAGTGCTGGGTTGGTTTGGTCTTAAGCTCACCAGCAGCAGGAATATAAGGCAGCAAGGTCACATGCGCAAAGATAGCACGCTCGCGCCCGACTTCATTGCCGAATTGACGGATAGCCTCAAGGAAAGGCAAGCTTTCAATATCGCCGACTGTGCCGCCAATCTCGCATAAAACAAAATCGGCTGTACCGTCTTTTTCGCGGATAAAATCCTGAATTTCATTGGTGATATGGGGAATGACCTGAATAGTTGCGCCCAGATAATCACCACGGCGCTCTTTTTGCAGAACGCTTGTGTAGATGCGGCCCGTTGTTGTGTTGTCTGTGGCCTTTGCCGGCACGCCTGTGAATCGTTCATAATGCCCTAAGTCCAGATCGGTTTCCGCGCCGTCATCGGTTACAAAAACCTCGCCATGCTGGAATGGGCTCATTGTGCCGGGGTCAACGTTTAGATATGGATCAAGCTTGCAAAGCCTTACAGAATAGCCTCTGGCTTGTAACAACGCGCCAAGCGCAGCGGAGCCGAGGCCTTTTCCTAATGAGGAAACAACGCCGCCAGTAATGAATATAAACCGTGTCATATGTTTTCTTAAAGTTACTCTGGGTTATCAGGAGCTTTGGTTTCAGTGTTTTCTGTTTTTTCTTCGGGTTCAGCTGCTTCAGGCTGCTCCGGTTTTATTGCCTCTTGAGCATTTTCCGGTGTCAAGACCTCTACTTCAACAGGAATATCCGGTGTATCTTCGGGCGGAATGAACTCTATCGTTGAATTATCAGCACCTTCAACAGGGGCTAAAACTTTCACCTGTTCAGGTGTTATGTCTTCCAGAAGACCTTTATCTGCATTGGTCTGGCCACTGGCCAAGATTCCCAAAGTCAAAGATGTAATAAAAAACCCAAGTGCGCATAGGGCTGTCATTTTGGTTAGAGCATTTGCCGTACCACGTGCCGATGCGAATCCACCGAGTCCGCCACCACCGCCACCGATTCCAAGGCCGCCCCCTTCCGAGCGCTGCAAGAGAACCAGAATAATAATTGCCAGAGCAATAATAAGGTGGATGACAAGAACAACAGATTCCATTTTTAATACTACACTTTACAAAATTTTTCCTAAGCGGCTGTTCTATGCTAAAAGCCGCCCGAAATCAACGCCGAAATCATAAAAGACCAGAGTTTATTTATGTCGCTGCCTTCGCTATTGCCAAAAACTGATCGGCCTTAAGGCTAGCGCCCCCAATCAAACCACCATTTACATTCGGCGTATTTAATAACTCAGCTGCATTTTCCGGCTTCATAGAACCGCCGTAGAGTATATAGAAGTTTTCAGAATCACTGAAACGTTCTGCCAGTTTTTCACGGATAAAGCTGTGCATTTCGGCGACATCATCTGCCGAAGCCGTCTTACCCGTTCCAATTGCCCATACAGGCTCATAGGCAATGACTGTATTATCTGCCGTCGCAGTCTCCGGCACGGCTTTGGCGATTTGCTCTCCGACAACATCAAAGGCCTTGCCCTCTTCACGCTGGCTTTCCGTTTCACCGACACAAATGACAGCGACAAGGTCTTGTACATAGGCGGCCTTGGCTTTATCGCATACAGTCTCATCACTTTCACCGTGATATTGACGGCGTTCGGAGTGGCCTAATAAAACATGAGAGCACCCAATATCTTTGATCATGGGGGCTGCTATCTCGCCTGTATAGGCTCCGCTTTCATGGACAGAACAATCCTGAACACCGACACGCATATAAGGACCATTATTTTTCAGGGCTGTAGGAACATATAGGCTTGGCGGAAAAACCAGAAACTCGCAATTATCAAGAAGTGCGCCATTTAAACCGCTATTGATCTCGCCCAGCAAGTCCTGAGTCATGGCCTGCGAGCCATTCATTTTCCAATTTCCTGCAATCAGTTTTTTCATGTTTTTCTTATCCTTTAAATCGTTCACCGTGTTTGTTTTGGCATGCCCACTGTTAAAAATCAATGTTCAGGCCATCAAATTTTGTGGGCGGCGTGCAGTTGTGGTCTTGCCCTGCTGCAATGCTGACTCTATAGTGCGCAGTTATTATATTAAGTAAAAACAAAATACAGGCATTTGACACATGGTTATGCAATCCTTACGCAGCGGCACAAATGGCGGCGCTATGAAATATCTTCTTTTAGGGCTTTTGGTTCTGGCGGTTGGCGGATTTTTGCTGGCTGATGTCGGGGATTCGTTTCGCGGCGGATTAGGTAGTCGTGATGTGGCCAAAGTAGAAGGTAAAGCCATTTCCATGAATGATTTTGGCGGCACTGTGAACAGACGCCTGAGAAACTATAACCTTACACCGCAGCAAGCCTATCAGATGGGATTAATTAATCAAATCCTGACCGGAGAGATACGCGCACGCCTTGCCAAGGTTGAAACAGAGAATTTGGGCATTAATATGCCAAAAGAACGTGTCAAAACCAAAATTGCGGAAACACTTGCGCCGATGGTGCAAGATGGTCAAACAATGCAGCAAACACTTGAAGGTTTTCTACGCATACAAGGTCTTGACGAGACGCAGCTTGTCGAGGGAATCAATCGAGAGCTATCCATTGATATATTAATTGAGGCCGTGCAGGCAGGCTATATGGGGCCACTTGACCAATTATCACAAGATTTATTCCAATCGCAAAACCAGACTCGTGATATCGATATTCTTGTTTTCCCGAATTCCGAAGTCAAAGACGTTCCTGCCCCCACCGAAGATCAACTTAAGAAGCTTTATGAGGCTTATAAGAACTCGACCTATTCCATTCCGCAAAAACGTGATGTGACAATTGCGCTGATTGATATGGATGCGATTACAATAGCCGAACCAAGTGAAGAAGAATTAAAAGATCTCTATGAAGATAATATTGATGAATATAAAGTGCCTGAAAACTATGTCATGTCTCAGGCTCTGGTCAAAGACCGTGAAGAGGCTCAAAAAATCTATGATCTTGCCAATAGTGGAAAGTCTTTGAAAGATAGCGTTATTGAGATAACGGGATCAGATTCTTCCTACTTTGATAAAATTCCTTTTGATATGACTCTTGTGCCAAAGCCGATCCAAGAAGCTATGCAGGGCCAGCCTATCGGCACGATGAAGGGTCCAATTAAAACGACTTTGGGCTATCATGTTACAAAGCTGATCAGTATTTCACCGCCAATGACACGACCTTTCGAACAAGTCCGTGCCAAGCTTGTTGAAGAGCTGAAGGTTATTAAGGAAGAAGACCAGTTTTATGAATATTCTGTTTTATTTGATGATCTGATTGTTAATGGCGCGAGCCTTGAAGAAATAGCTAAAGAAGTGCCTTTGATTATTACGCCAATTGCAGGCATACAGCTCTTATCACAACCTTCTGATATTTCGCCTTTTGATACGGCTAAAGAGCTTTTCACCGAAGAGCAGGAAGGCGATAAAACAGAAATCATCAAGGAAACATTTGCCTTGCAAAATGAAGGAGAGACATCGCCTTTACTGGAATTGCCAAGTGGTCGCTATATCGCCATCGCGCTTGATAAGATTACAGAGAAATCCAGCAAGCCTTTTGATCAGGTAAAGGACGAGATCAAGGCTACATATATTGCTGATCAACAGGCGGCTCAGAATACTGAAAACGTTAATGCTATGATCAAGCAAATTCAAAGTGGTGATATCGATTTCACTAGTCTTGCCGCAGAGCATAAAGACAAGTTGCAGCGTATCGAAGATATTGGTCTGCGTAGCATTATTGCGCCGCCATTAACCGAAGCTATTCGTCCTAGTATTTTTCAAGCCAAACTCAATACGCCTTATATGGTTAATCTGGATGACCAGAATGCCAAAGCGATTATTAATGTTATTAGTTTCGATATCCCCGAGATCACAGAAAATCAAAAAGATCAGCTTGCAACGATTAGCGTCAAGGTGGATCAGGAGCTTAAGGACGAGGTCTTCGGTCAATACATTATGAGTCTTTATAATAAATACGACATAGAGATCAATGATGGCCTGTTACGGGCAGTATTTGGCCAAAGAGACACGCAAGAGCCATAAAATGCTGCACCCTGATCAAGCCAGCTTTGAAAAAACCTTTGCAGAAGGCAAGCCACAAATCCTGTATCAGTGGATTTCAGCCGATCTTGTGACCCCAGTTTCTACCTATTTGAATCTATGCGGACACGAGCCTTATGCTTTTCTATTGGAGTCAGTCGAGGGCGGCACGACCCTTGGGCGCTATTCCATTATCGGGCTAGAGCCTGATATTCTCTGGACTTGTCATGATAAGGATGCACAAACCAAAAATGCCAAAAGCGGCGATCTCATTGCCCAGCATGATGATGCGCTTAGCTCTTTGAAGGCTCTGATCCATGACAGCACGATCTCTGAGATTCCGTCCGAGTTACCGCCAATGTGTGGCTTTGGTCTGTTTGGGTATATCGGCTATGACATGATCCGCCTAATTGAGGATATTCCGTTCAATAACCCTGATACGCTTGGCATACCCGACAGCACTATGATCCGCCCGTCTATCCTTGCGATTTTTGATAATGTCAAAAAGATGATCTGCGTGGCCACACCCGTTTATCGGCATAGCGGTAATACAGATTTATCATCGCAAGAACTCTATGATCTTAGCGCCGAGAAAATCAAAGATGCCATTGCACGCATTAACCAGCCGCTTGATCAAAAACTGATTGAGCATCATAGCACTCTGGCTTCCCCCTTGGAGATCACATCAGAAACAAAGAAAGATGATTATCTAAAAGCTGTCGAAAAGGCTGTGGAATATATTCATGCTGGTGAGATTTTTCAGGTTGTACCATCGCAACGTTTTTCTGTTGATTTTGACCTGCCCTCCTTTGAACTATACAGAAGTTTACGCAGTGTGAACCCCTCGCCGTTCCTCTTTCATTTGAGCTTTGACGGGTTTGCGCTGGTTGGCTCAAGCCCTGAAATATTAGTGCGCGTGCGCGATAACACCGTGACCATCCGCCCAATTGCAGGCACAAGACCGCGCGGGAAGGATGCTGCCGAGGATAAGGCACATGAACAGGACTTGCTCTCCGATGAGAAAGAACGCGCCGAACACCTCATGCTGCTGGATCTGGGGCGCAATGATGTGGGCCGCGTGGCGGAAATCGGCAGCGTGAAAGTCACTGATCAATTCACTGTCGAGCATTATTCCCATGTCATGCATATCGTTTCTAATGTCATAGGCACACTTCGCAAAGATATGGATGTTATTGATGCTCTGTTTGCGGGGTTTCCCGCGGGCACAGTGAGCGGCGCACCAAAAATTCGTGCCATGGAAATCATTGATGAGCTAGAACCGTCCAAACGCTGTGCTTATGCGGGTGGTGTTGGATATTTTTCCGATACAACAATGGATAGCTGTATTGCGCTGCGCACGGCTCTGGTCAAGGATGGTAAAGTTTATGTGCAGGCTGGCGGCGGCGTGGTCGCGGATAGCATCCCTGAAAACGAGCATCAGGAATGCGTCAACAAAGCCAAGGCTGCGCTTCATGCCGCCGAACTTGCCGTAGAGCGTTTTAAGTAACATATGCTTTTCTATTTTGCGTATAAGCCTATAACGAGCTTGACACTCAATGATGTTATAATATAACAGTTTTGCAGTGCCATTATATCGCAAGCAGGATATCCTTATGATGTTTCAGATCAAGAATCTGATATTTAAAAGCGAAGACAGAACTGTTCTTTCCCTTGAAGGTTACAGTATCGAGGCGAATAATCATTTGCTTTTACTGGGGAATTCAGGTTGCGGGAAAACAACATTGATCAATTTACTCGGTGGGCTTATGAGACCTAACTCCGGTGAAGTTTCATTTGAAGGTACTGATTATTCAACACTTTCAGAAACCGCCATTGATCGACTGCGCGCAGAGAATTTTGGTTTTGTGTTTCAAAGGCTTCACCTGATTGGTCATTTAAGTGTTGTCCAAAACATAGCCCTCGCGCAGCACAAGCCTGACCTCTCAAACATACAGATCTTAATCACAGATCTTGGACTTGAAGGTAAAGAAAACCAGAAAGCACGAGATTTAAGTGTTGGTGAAGCGCAGCGTGTCGCTATTGCTAGAGCCGTTGCCAATACCCCTAAGGTTATATTTGCTGATGAGCCGACTTCTGCGCTGGATGATCAAAACGCTGAGAACGTTATGAATTTGATCTTTGGACAAGCGCAGAAAACAGGGGCTACAGTGATTGCCGCGACCCATGATGCTCGGATCAAGAACCGGTTTACGTCTGTATTGGAGATGAGCGCATGAGTGATTTGATATTGGTTTTTTCATCGCTTAAATCCCGCTGGCTAAACTCGCTTTTATCTGTGTTTCTTACGGCCTTCGGGGTAATGCTGGCTTTGCTTGTGATCCAGTTTGGGCAACATGTTCAAAACCGCCTTAGCACGGACGGGCAAGGTATAGACATCGTTATCGGTGCGAAGGGCAGCCCCTTGCAACTGATCTTATCCTCTGTCTATCATATTGATATCCCGACAGGAAATATCCCGTATGATGAGGCCGAAAAATGGATGAAACACCCGCATGTCAAAGCCGCTATTCCACTGGCGCTAGGCGATAACTGGAAAGGGTTCCGCATTGTCGGTACGACACAAGATTATATGCAGCATTACAAGGCACAGCTTTCGGAAGGCCGGACATGGGATAAACCGTTCGAGGCGGTTATCGGTTCTAATATCAATTTGAATATGGGTAGTGAGTTTTCCGGGGCGCACGGCCTTGGTGTCGGCGGTCATGTCCATGAAAACGAGCATTATAAAGTCGTTGGCATTATAAAACCAACGGGCAGCATTCTTGATCGTTTAATTCTAACCTCTCTGGATTCTGTGCTTGAGATTCATGGGCTTGAGGGCGTAGAGCATGAGCTCGAAGAAGAAGAACATCACCATGATGAGCATGCGCATGAAGAACACGACCATCACGACCATGAAGAGCATGAGGAACATGAACACAAAGAGCGTGACCATGAACATGCTGAAGAACCAGAAATAACAGCCCTGCTCCTGACCACGCGCTATCCGATTGCCAATATCAATCTGCCGCGCAGCATTAACCGCGAAAGCGCTCTGCAAGCTGCTAACCCTGCGCTGGAGATGGCGCGCCTGACCTCTATGCTGGGGCTTGGAACGCAGACATTTACGGCGCTGGCAGTCATGCTTATTATCATTGCGGCCCTTAGTATTTTTGCCGGTCTTGCCGGAAGTCTTGAAAACCGGATGGGTGATCTTGCGACCTTAAGAGCGATTGGCTACTCAAAATCAAGGATTTTAAAAATCATTGTCAGTGAAGGCATGCTGATTGTATTGGCCGGCTTGGTCGTTGGTTTAATCATGGGGCTATATGCGTTTTCTGTGCTGACGCAAATTATCACCCCCTTAGAAGCCAGCGGCGCAAAGATTAGCATGACACCGGAAATGCTCATGATTATAATAGCTGTACTTTTTGCAGGTCTTCTGGCGTCTCTTATTCCAGCGATCCGCGCCGCAAGAGTCAATGTCGTCAGACAGCTTGCCAGAAACAGCTAAAACTTACGGATCATCATGAAAGTGTTCGCGAAGCAATTGGGAAAATTATGTGTTAAAATTTTTGTGACTGTCGCTTTATTGGGGATATTGGTCACGATGCCTTTCACGATAGAGCGCATAAAAGCTTTTCAAGAGGAATCCTCATCACAAGGCGAAACAATCGAGCCTGGCAGCCTTACTATTGATGATTTTACGTCTGTGGAAACGATTACCCGAACGCTTCAGCTTTCCGAACCTGATCTCATGGCATATGTGCCGGAATATGTCACCACGCCTGAAGGCGGAACATCATGGGATGCATTTGGCGAAACAAAAGAGCATGAATATAGTTTTCAGGATGAAGAAGGCATGGAGTGGACTGGTGTTAAACCGGAGTTTTCCGAAAATTTAAAAAAGCTGGATGGCAAAGATATTTTGATACAGGGTTATATGTTTCCACTGAGTCAGGATGAAAAACAAAGCCTGTTTCTGCTTGGTCCGTTTCCTGTAAGTTGCCCTTATCACTATCATACGCCTCCCAGACTTGTTATAGAGGTAACAACCAAGGAGCCTGCCAAATTTACTTATGACACGGTTAATATTAAGGGGACACTGGAACTTGTGCCCAAGGATGAGGAGTATAACGTCTTTTATCGCTTGAAAGATGCAAAGCTTGTGAATTAACCTTAGCTTGATTTTAGGAATTAATTTCTATATAGTAATGATATATACGCCATTTTTGCGTGTTTTTTTTGCTATAATCTAAGTCGAAAATTTTTTAAAACCGCAAAACGAACTATACAAAACAGGGTTTTTGAAAAAATAAGTGACATTCAAACTAGACAAAATGGAACGCGTGAGAAAAAAATGGGCCAAACGAACTAGACAAAATGCCCTAAAATCAGTTCTGCACCACGTGATTTTCCTGATCCTGCCTGTAAATTACGGCGCTGGCGGGGACAAGCTCAAAGCCTTTATCTTTTAGGGTCGGCAGCCACTCGCTTAAAACATCTATCGTTTCAGGGTGTGGATGGCCAATTGCAATGGCGTGCCCTTTATATTTGGCAACCACTTCCAGCTTTTTCAAGGCGTCGCGGATAAAGTCTTTTGAGATTTCATGATCCAGAAAAATATCGCGCTCGGCATGGGGTATGTCATATTCCTGTGCGACTTCTGCGCCGATAGATGATGCTATGGTGACAGAATCTACAAAATATATATCCCGTTTCTTTATCTCTCCCATCAATCGTTCCATGGCCTGTCGGTCTTGGGTTAGGCGGCTTCCCATATGGTTATTCAATCCGACATAGTCGTCAAATTGCGATAAACCCCACTCCAGAATTTCCGAAAACTCCTGTTCGTCCAAACCTGTTTTAAGGACAGCAGGCCCGCCATCAATATTACCATTCATAGGCTCCATGGGCATATGTACCATAAGTTCATGCCCTTTGGCTTTGGCCTTGACTGTACGCTCGGGCAAGTTCTTGGCGTATGGCAGATAGGCAAGCGTTAGTGGCGCTGGCAGGTTTTCAACTCTGGTAGTATTAGCGGCGCTCACCCCCATATCATCAATTATGATTACGATTTTCTTGAGGCCGTTATTACTATAGGCGGCTCTTTTCTCCTTCACAGGTGGCTTTTGCTCAATCGCCACTTCCTCTTCGACTTCTTCCGGTATGGCAGGAATTGTTAGCTCTGGCTCATAACTTTCCTCTGGCTGAATCGTTGCATCCTCCAACAAATTCTCTACCTTTTCGGTATTTTCTTCTTGCTGTAACTTGCGGCGGAATTGATCCTTGCGGATTTGGAAGGCTGATGGCCTGTCGGGATTTCCGGCAGCAGGCGTAATATCGCTTAGTATATCATCAATACTGCGGCT
>DCKO01000017.1 GCA_002320665.1 Micavibrio sp. UBA1672 | reverse complement strand
AATATGGCGGAGTAATAACGATTTTTCTAAAACACATGAATTAAAATTGTGGAATAATATAATGAAAAAAATTATCGTAATGCTCATTTGCAGTTTTCTTTTTGCCTCGCCTGTTGCTGCTTTGGCCCAAACAGAAACAGCTTATGACCAAGAGCTAAGAAAGCTTGAAGAAATTGATATTTCGGGTTCTGATGGTCAAATTGATGCCTTACCTTCAAACAAATCAGCAGAAGGTAGAAATTTTGTTGTCGGCACTTTTTTGCTATTATGTACTGCTATAACCGCTTTGGTTTTCATCAGCCTCGTCCTTATGCGTGGCTTAAGCAAAATTGTTGATCTGCAGCATCAAAGCTTTGATCTGGCCTCAAAAGAGCGAAAGTTAAAACAGCAGGAAAAAGTTATTATTGCAACGATGCTGGATTCTGAAATTCGGGAAAATAGAGAAAAGATAGATGCGTATCTCTTAGTGTATGAAGAAACACTCAGGGATTTTGAAGATCAGGAACGAAAGCCCAAATATCAGTCTTCGGGCGATATTGTTCAAAAGCAGCCCTCTTTATCGCGTTCGGTTTTTGATGGGAATACGCACAGGCTGGAAATGGTTGGCGGTCAGCTCGCCAGTGATCTGATCCATTATTATGCAAGGATCAAAACAGTGCCTGAATATATTGATATTGAGCCTGAAACACCAGTCGAAGAAGCACAGAGCCTTATTATCTCCTGTGTGGAGAATGCCAAAAAGCTTAGAGCCTTATCCGATGATATTGCCGATAAGTTTGTTTCTTACGCGCTTGTAAAACCAAAAACACAATAATCAAGCTTTCATGCTGATCATATTGCGACCCCTTAAATGATGTGCTATGCGTCTTTGAGCTTAAAGACAACATACATCATAAAGATATAAGAATATGACAGAGATAGCAGATATTTATAAATCGCGCCTAGCCAATCTAGACGGTTGGAGAGATGCCGGAATAGAACCTTATGCTGAAAAAGTAAAGGTTACGCATCACGCAGGCGGGCTACAAGAAAAATACGCCGAAATCGAGGCCGGATTTGAGACTGGTGATACGGTTACCGTTGCGGGGCGCATTATGTCTGTGCGTAATAATGGTATGTTCATCGACCTGCAAGATCATACAGGCAAAATTCAGATTTTCAGCCATAAGCAAAATCTTGATCCTAAATATATGGAAACCCTTAAGCTTTTTGATCTGGGTGATATTATCACAGTTACCGGGAAAGTGCGCCGTACGCCTCGTAACGAGCTGACGATTAATTCCGAGCATATTCAGCTCTTGAGTAAATCGCTCCAGCCCTTACCGGAAAAGCATCATGGCATGACCGATATCGAGCTTCGATACCGCAAGCGCCATATTGATCTGACCGATAACGAGATCAGCAAAGATGTGTTTATCAAGCGCAGTAAAATCATCACCGCTATCCGTCAGGCCATGCTGGATGAAGGGTTTCTTGAGGTTGAAACCCCGATGATGCACCCTATTCCGGGCGGCGCAACGGCTAAACCCTTTGTGACACATCACCTTGCGCTGGATCAGCAACTTTATTTGCGGATCGCACCAGAGCTATATCTGAAGCGCCTGATTGTTGGCGGGATTTCGGATAAGATTTTTGAAATCGGGAGATGCTTCCGCAATGAAGGTCTTTCGCCCAAACATAATCCAGAATTTACCTCGATCGAAGCCTATCAGGCCCATGCGAATTACGAGGATATGATGGATCTGGTTGAAAAAACCGTGCAAGCCGCCGTGAAGGCCGTTCATGGTACAACCAAAGTGACCTATAAAGAGCAGGAAATTGATTTTGGAGGAAGTTGGCCACGTAAATCCATGACCGAGCTTGTGAAGGAAAAAACAGGTGTTGATTTCCTTGAGACTACAGATGCCGAAGAGGCCATTAAGAAGGGCCGCGAGCTTGGCCTTGATGTGCCGGATGGCTCGAATTGGGGGCAGGTCGTGGCAATTGCCTTTGATGAAAAAGTCGAGGCCACACTTATCCAGCCTACCCACGTGACAGATTTACCGCTAGATATCTCGCCATTGGCGAAAGCCAAACCAAGCAATCCAAGACTGACCGAGCGTTTCGAGAGCTTTATCAATGGCTGGGAAATAGCGAACGCCTTTAGCGAGCTTAACGACCCGTTTGATCAATATCGCCGTTTTAAGGCTCAGTCCGAGCAAAAAGACGCAGGGGACGACGAAGCCCACCATTTCGATGAAGATTTTATCGAAACCCTTGAATTCGGGATGCCGCCAACAGGAGGTCTGGGGATCGGGCTGGATCGCTTGGTGATGCTCCTCACGGATTCGCATAATATTCGCGATGTAATTGCCTTCCCGACGATGCGCCCTGCCGCCGCCGCAAGCCTTGTGACGAAGATGGATGGGAAGACTTAAATCATGCGCATTTTTTTGGCTCTGATCGTTTTGATTCTACCCGTTCAGGCATGGGCCGAAGAAACCAGCTATTTCGATATGCAAATTCCAGTGATGGAAGGCGCGGAGAATATCAAACGCGAGCGCAACGAAACCTTTTTTACTAATTCCGTGGAATATGATCTCAAAGTCAAAGATATTGACGAGGTGTATGATTTTTACGATGCGTTTTTTAAGGAGCAGGGTTGGAAACCTGCATGGCAAGGTCACCCCCTTAAAAAGAACTGGAGTGGCTACAGAAGCTATTTTAGTATTGATAAAGAACCAAAATACTCAACCACAGCAACGTTTTTTAAGGAGAACTTACCTGTAAATGGTGGGTTAAACGTAACTCTTACAGATTTTGATAGCAATAATGAGCTTTTTGAAGCAGAGATAGAAATATTGTTATTTCCAAATATAGAATTTAAAGATCATTTCCAATTTGCTCAAAACTTCTCGGATGATGTAAAAAACTGGTTTGTTATTGGTAAAATATTAGGCCCGAACCCAATTGATTTAAGGAACACAGAACAACCTTCCATCCCTGAGGAATATTCAGACCATCCTCTAATTCTTGAATACAAAATTGTAAAAGAAAAACTAATTTTTCCAGAATTTAAAACTGATGACATAATAGTTGCAATGAATAGTTTATCTTGCAGGCAAATTAATCAAGTTAATGATTTAAAGTTTATTCCAAAATTCGATCCAAATTACTTTTGGAATTTATTATATAATTGAACTTTATTGATGTCAGCTAAATTAACTTCAGACACTTTAGTTAAATTGTTCTCAACTTTAAATTCAACAATTTTT
>DCKO01000057.1 GCA_002320665.1 Micavibrio sp. UBA1672 | reverse complement strand
CAAATTTGAGTAATCCTTTTGCCCCCGAAGGCATCCCCGACTATGCCCTGCTCGTTGAAATCAGCCGGACATGGCACCCCCGCGCAGGCGAACAATCTCTGGACGATGTCCTTGAAGCCACCCTCGCGGAAATCTGGGAACTCGCCGATGAGCCACTAGCCAATGCCGTCATCGGCGCACCAGAAAAGCTTTGGGAACTGCGCCACAGTCTCTCCGAAGGCACACAAAAATCCGGCAAGCTCATGGGCTTTGACATCTCCTTCAAACGCGGCGATTTTATCAAGTTCAAAGCCGATATGACACAATATCTGCAAGACCACCACCCGCATATCACTATTTGTGACTTCGGCCATATTGGTGACGGTGGTGTGCATTTTTCTCTGGTTATCCCGTATAACCATGAACACGCCAAGGATACTGAATTTCAAAAATCTTTACGAAAAACCGTCTTTGATATCGTGGTCAAAGATTTCAACGGTAGCTTCAGTGCCGAACATTCATTGGGACGCATTAACCTGCAAGCTTATCAGGACTACACGCCCAAAGAAGTTCAGCAGATCAACAAAAAAATCAAATCCCTACTCTCTCCGGCCTCGATATCTGCAATTGATCTGTAATTAACGCTTTGAGGAAACAATAAAAAAAGATATTATAACGCCCGAGGGAAACTACTAACGGCATTTTGAAACTTGTCTTTTTTATCCAGAGATAAACCGCCACCGTATGACTTAAGCGCCTTTTCCATTTTAATGGTTGAGGATTCCTCTTATATGCACTCCCTCTTTTCCTCCATGCTAAAGGTTTTTGGCGTTGGTGACATTATGACCTGCGATAATGCAAAGGATGCTATTGAACTCCTAACCATCACACAAGCCAGAACAAAAAGCCGTTATATCAATAAAGTCGATATCGTCATCACGGACTGGCTCATGCCCCAAGGATCAGGCGAAGACCTTATAAAATGGATCAGAAGTCACGAAAAAGACTCCATACGTTTCCTACCCATTATCGTAACAAGCGGCTACACAACCGAATATGTCACCAATAAGTGCCGTGATCTGGGCGTAAATGAAACTCTTGTCAAACCTATCTCCGGGACATCTCTGGCTGCACGAATATGCTCCGTCATCGCCAAACCCCGTCCCTTTATTCAATCAGAAGATTACTTCGGCCCTGACCGTAGACGACAAGAAATGGTTTTTGCCGGAGAAGAACGACGCAAACAAGTACCCAAAATTGTTGAGGTCGAACCATGAGCGAGACCAAACCACACCAAGTTATCTTGTTTAAAATCAAGAATTACCTGATCCAGAAAATCGGCTTTAATCACCCTAGCCCCGAAGACGGTGAAATTGATCCTGAAAGCATTGAAAAAGCCGATAAAATGATCGATAAGCTCTGCGAGCATTGTTTGGATTCAATCGGCGCCAATCTGGAGGAACTTAATAAGCGCTGGGTCAAGATGCGCGATATGCCCGTATCAGAAGAACGCACAGAACTCGGCAAGGAAATTTTCACTTTCTCACATGAAATCAAGGATATAGCCTCTTTATGCGGTTATTCTCTCTGCGCCTATTTTGCTGAATCTTTACGTGATTATATTGAAAAAACCGAGCCAAACTTGAAAAACCAACGCATCATCATTCAGGCCCACATCGACGCCATGACTGTGGTTCATAAACAGGATCTCAAGGAAGACGGCGGCCCAGCAGCCGAAGAACTCAAGAAAATGGTCAAAGTCGCCATCGAGAAATACAGCTAATATAAATCACCCTGATTAGGGGCCAGATACAACAGGATATATCATTTCCAAATATTCAGGGTCCTCCCCGGCATCCAGATAGAAAGAGCATCTTTTTAGCTGTTCATCAGAATCACAAGGATGTTGCCGAACATCAGTACATGATAAATAAGGTGAATCAGGCGGATAGTTCAAATCACCCATAAAATTCTCCGAATAATAATTAAAGATATACATCGTCACTTGTTCTTCTTCGGATAGACACCCACCTAGAGTATTACGCACAGGCTCCTCAAATGAAACAACAATCTGATTATTAGCATTCACTTCAAGCGATACTGACGGGCTTTCCGGAGAATAACCTGCATCATTTAAAGACATAGCCTTAAAATTCTGCAATACCGGCCTTGGCATAATAGTTACATCCACAGGAATTTGCCCCCCCACTGCTGGCTCTTCATGGTTATCATAGGCGCTAACATAGAAACGGTATTGTCCCGGCCCACTTTGTTTTGGATACGTTGTTACAGATGATCCTGAAAATGCTGTCATTTCAAGACACGCTCCGGAAGGATACACACTCCCAAAAGGCACAACAGGAGTAAAAATCATTATATAATCATCTGCATCCTGATCACTCAATGCGCTATCAAAACACATTGTATATGGCACACCTTCCATTATAGTCGCACTAAACTTCTGACCATCATAAACAGGAGGGTGATTTACAGCAAAAAGATCTTCAGGCAAAATTGTGACATTTACACGCTGCGTTGAAACGGCACCATGCTCATCTGTGACACTGTACAAAAAACTAGAGTTCAGTTGTTCTTCACCATCAGGAACAACACCCGTATCAACCCATAAATTAATCGTATTATTATCGAGGTTAATAGAAGCAGAACCAATACTCAAATCCTGATATCCTACAAGAAATATATCATCACCATCCGGATCATAAGCACCTGACATAACGTTATAATCAGACAGAAACTCATTTTCTCTTAATGTCAGATTATGTTTTTGTAAAATCGGCTTCTGGTTATTTTCCGGTTCCGGATCAGGCTCATCTGCAACTTCATTAATCGTAATATTAATGCGTTGTGTTGACTCACCGCCATGTTCGTCCCTTACAGTATATAAAACACTTGTTGAACCAAGTTGGTTATATCCCACACAGAGCTGAAGTGTATCATCCGCATTTACAACCGCCGTAACAGGAATTGGATCTTGCTGCTGCGCATCTATCAGATGCATATCCGCATTATCTCCATCCGGATCATTTGCACCATTCAACACCGTAATGGTTTTACATGCCCCCTCATCCAGAGAAACACTCAATTTTTGCAATTCCGGCGGGATATTATCCTGCGCACTTACAACACCTGTAAATGCTGCACCAACAAGAAACGCCGCAGCGCCTGTATTAACTTTTTTACTCATAGTGATTACCCGTTCATGATTCCGTTTCCTCGAGTCTCTAGCCCAAACAAATTTAAAATGCAATTGCCTAATATAATTTTCTTGCTTAATACACGCATTGCTTTATCACTAAAATCATGACCCATAACAAACGAAAAGCATTCCTATATTGCTTTTTAGGTTTGGCCAGCCTAGCCAGCCTTACATGGCCGTCCACCTCCTTTGCACAAAAATCAGCCGATGAAATTACAGAAAAAATATCAAAATTTTTAAATATGCCTAAAAACAGGTTAGTTCTGGAATGCCCCGGTAAATCTATTGATTTTCCAGTTTTAAATGACAAAAAAGCCATGAGATTTTGCCTTGAGCGCTCCCAGCAACAGCAACGCTGCGAAGTGGCAATCAAAGGTCTTAAGCGATCACCCAAAGAGCAAAAAATATCCTATGAAACTCTAATTGAAAACAGCGCCTCAAAACCGGAAAAATGGTTTAGCATCATGCAAATCCACTCTTTCCCTGACCAAGGCGAAAAATGGCGTTGTCCACCTTTTTCATTAGAATATCACAATAATACAATCCGGTTATTTAACCGTTATGACCCTTATGAAATTTCAAAAACCACAGGATATAATTGCGCCGAAGCTGGAAGCACTATAACAAGTCAAAATGTTTTCAAAGATAGCTCCGCCTCCGGCTGGATAAAACTGGCTTTTGATCTGGCCTTATCTCACAAGGAAGACGGAAAAATAAAAACCACTATGAATGGCCGGACCTTTCCTGTACTAAGGGGATCCAATATCTATAACGATAAACAAGATCCTTTTTTAAAATTTGGGATTTACAAACCAACCAGTTGGGACAAAAACCATAAAATATCCTGCGTAACTTATCGCGATATAGACATATCCGGCATGAGTGAATAGAATAAACAAAACAATTCTAATAACACTTTTTCTCTGCGTAATTTTTTGAAACCTGTATGAAGCACTGGGCTTTGTTTTGACACACAAAAGCACCTATTTTGTGGCTATTGCAGCCGCGGCATTATGCACCCTCACAGCCATGAACGCTGTGATTGGCTATGCGCATGCCAAAGAGCCCCCCACAGTAGAAGAAATCCAGAGACAACACTCAGTACTAACCCGCACAAATCCATCCTATGATAGTGAAGGCATACAATTTGCCAATTTTATCCTGCTGCCCTCCATAGATAATTCTATTGAATATAATGATAATATATTCTCGACCAGCGCAGGCAGACAAACAGACCGCGTTTTTATTTTTCGACCCGAGGCCATTTTAAGCTCTACCTTCAACAGACATTTCCTGGGGGCCAGCGCCTATATCGAACACGGCAAACACCAAGATTTTACAGGCGAGAATTACACAGATGCACAAGGAGCCTTCTCCGGCAGGCTGGATATTATCGGTGACTTTTCGGTGCCCCTGAAACTAAAATATGAACGCAGCCATATCAAACGCGGCGTTCCCGATGAAAATAACGTGCTTAAGCCAACCATTGTCAAAACATCCACAGCCGTAACCGGATTTGATTTTAACGGCCAACAACTCTCCGGCGTCTTTCGTGCAGCTTTGGAACAATACAGATTTAAGGATAACGCCACCCCGAATGGCTTTGTCGATAATTCAGACAGAGACCGCAGGGAAGTCACATTCGCAACCTATATGGGCTTATCACAAGATCGTCTCTTCGCCCCTTACGGCTATGTCGAGCATAAAGACATCAGTTACAGACGCAGCATTGATGATAATGGCTTCCGCCGTTCATCCCAAAGTTATGATACAGGTTTTGGTCTGAATATTCGTCTCTCAGGTGTTTTGAGCGCCAAACTCCAAGCTGGCTATAATCACCGGAAATTTGATGATAACCGCTTTGATGATATTAACGGCCTTACCTATAACGCCAATCTGGTCTGGGAACCTTCTACGCTTCTGGCACTGAATGCCAATACCCAAAGAACCATCGAAGAATCGACACTCAGCAACTTCTCCGCCAGTGTCGATGATAATTATGCCCTGAAGGCCACATATGAACTTCTACCCAATGTTTTAGTCAAACCGGGTGTCTCTTATCTCCTGAAAGATTACGAAGGCTCAGGCACAAGAGAGCTAAAACGCTTTACAGGTGATATGGGCGTAACATATAAGCTAAACAGAAAATTATGGGCAAACGCCAATTATGAGTATATAAAACAAAGAGAAGACGTAGGAACTTCAAGTAGCAATAATTTTGAAAATAATATATACACATTATCATTAAAGCTGAAATTATAAGAATTATGAGAACAAAACTAAAAATACTTTCCCCGATATTTGCACTTCTGCTGCTCGCAGCTTGCGCCTCGACCACGCCGCATGGAACAATGCCAACCCCTGCAGATAATGCCGCACTAGGCAGCACTATCGGCGAATATGTTTTAGGCACAGGCGATAAAATCAGCCTTATCGTCTTTGGGCACCCTGACCTATCGGGTGAATTTGCCGTCGGATCATCGGGCAGTATTTCATTTCCCCTTATCAAGGAAACCAAAGTTACCGGCCTAACGACAAAGGAACTCGAAGAACTCATCACCAATAAGCTCTCGCCGCAATATCTGGTCGACCCGAAAGTCAGCGTCGAGATTATTGATTACCGCGATATTTTTATCCTTGGCGAAGTGCGTACACCGGGAAAATATGACTTTATCCCCGGCATCACCGTACAAAAAGCCGTAGCCGTAGCAGGCGGTTATACATACCGCGCACAAGAAAACAGCGCCGAACTGACCCGTCAGATTGACAGCCGCATTACAACCAAAATTGTAAATGACAAACAAATTCTAGCTCCGGGAGATACGATTGTAATCAAACGCCGCTGGTTCTAAAATCACCCTTCGACTACTTAAGTAAAAAACGGAAAAACCACCTATGCCACAGGACGAAAAGAAGGATTATTCAACCATTAGCCTAGCCGATCTCATCGGTATCTTGGTCAGGCGCAAAGTGATTATCTTTCTTTGTGTGTGTATCGCATTCGGCCTTTCTGCCGTCTACATAAAAACTGAGGCCAAACTCTACGAAGCCACCGCCGTTTTGATGCTGGAACAACAAAAGAAAAACCTCCAGATCGAAGCGATTGTATCGGGCGTTGATCTTGACCCCTCCTTCGTGGCCTCGGAAATCCAGATTTTATCCTCCCGTAATTTGATGGGACAAGTCCTGGAAAAACTGAATTTATTCTCTGCCCCCGCTTCGGTTTATAACCCTGAAAACAAAATCAAAGCTTTGCTGAAATTCGGCAATAAAAAGAAAGATAAGCCCGAATTCAAAAGCACCACAATCAGCGAGGACGAGAAAAAGAAAAGCGCGCGCAATAAAATGATTGATTACTCACTGCGCTATCTGGAAGTTGCCCAGATTGAAAAATCCC
The DNA here is from genome assembly GCA_002320665.1 of Micavibrio sp. UBA1672. GTDB lineage: Bacteria > Pseudomonadota > Alphaproteobacteria > Micavibrionales > Micavibrionaceae > UBA1672. Next base: position 9,544 of record DCKO01000057.1, on the reverse strand, counting down.
GTGCCATTGAGATTAGCTTCACCTCTCATATCCCTGAGATTGCCGAGCAAGTTACCAATAAAATTGCCGAGACCTATATCGCACGCCAAATCTCTCAAGGTGATCAAACCATTTCACAAGCCAATTCATGGCTGGCTGATCGCGTGAAGATATTACAGGAGAAAGTGGCCGAGGCCGAGAGAAAGATTGTTGAATACCAAAAGCAAGCCGGCATTATTGATAGCCGCGGCATCGACCTGATCGAGCAAGATATCTCACAGCTCAGCAATGCCCTGATCACAGCCAGAGCAGAACTCGCAAAAGCACAATCAAATCTCGATGAAATCCAAGGCGTTAAGTCCATTGACTCAATCCCCTCGGTTCTGGCCTCACCGCTCATTCAAAGGTTGCGCGAAAGACAAGCCGTCAGCATAGATGAATACCGCTCGCTGCAAAAACAATATGGTGAAGAGCACCCAGAAATGGTGGCAGCCAAATCCCGCGTCAGTGAAATCAGAAGCGAAATCAGCAAAGAAATTGCCCGCATCAAAAAAAGCATATCCAGCTCTCACAAAATCGCCGAGCGCAATGTAAACGAAATTGAGAGCCAGCTTGAAAAGCTTAAAGAGCAATATAACGCCTACAAATCCAATACAATCGAGGTCCAGGCCTTGGAACGCGAAGCCAAAGCCAACCGCGACCTGCTGGAAACTTTAAATTTGCGCTGGAAAGAGGTTCAAGCCCAGCAAGAAGACAATACTTTGGATGAACCCTACGCCAAAATCATCTCCGAAGCTGTAACCCCCGCCTACCCCAAAAGCCCTAAAACCAAAATTGTACTGGCCATGGGCATTATTGCAGGTCTCGGACTTGGCATAGCTCTGGCCATTGCCATCGAATTCCTGCAAACCGGAATTTATAACGGCAAGCAACTACAGGGCATCACAGGCCTGCCAAACCTGACCCGCCTAAGAAAACAAAACCTCAGAGGCGTTGCATCCGTAGAAAAAGTTCTCAGATACCCGCAGGACCGCCAATTATCACCATATATGGAATCCATACGCGAGGTATCGTCGTACCTGAAAAACTATCTTGAAAAAGACAGTCAAAAGAAAATCTTCAATTTCATGTCCCTCTCACGCGGTGATGAGCGCCGCCATATGCTAACCTGTCTGGCACAGCAAATGGCCCTCGAAGATATCAAAGTCTGCCTGATCGATTTTGATATGCGCGATGAAACCCTCACACGCGCCCTTGGCAATGCCGATGAACCGGGCTTGACTGATTTGATGCAAAAGAAAGTCAAGCTCGAGAACATGCCAAAATCAAGGGAAGACTATTCCTTTGATTTTATTAGTTACGGCAGGTCCAGAGACTTGAACGTTATCCGTCAAACACAGGCATGGAATGCCCTGCACAAAGATTTGATTGCCCATTATGATATTATTCTTGTAAACCCACCAAATGCAGAATTTATATCCGACATAGAAATCCTGTCCAAATGCAGCAAAACCATTTTATGCGTTAAATACATGAAAACCCCTGTAAAGCTTGTATATTTCTGCCTGAATGCCCTTGATCAAATGGGATTTGAAGTTATCGCCACAATGATCACCTCTGCTAAAAAATCATCACAAGCCATGTGAAACAAATGAAAACGGCCCTCGATGCACCTAAACTCATTCTTATTTTTTGCCTCTACCTCTCTTTGATCAGGGCAACCAATATCGGCCTTTTCTTACCCTCTGATGAGCTTGAACTTGGAAATATTGATTACTCCATAACAAAATATATGAATTATCTGATCCTCTTAGGCGTTCTAGGATATTTGTTTCTGGAGAATAATTACAAACCCGTCATTGAAAAGCTCTTATCGCCTTCAGTTACGCTTTTTATAATAATATGTCTGATATCAATTGTCTTTTCGATTGATCGCGTTCAATCCTTCAAATTCATGATCGTAGTAACGGCCATTTCCCTGCCAGTCATCCTGTACGCCCATAAATTCAGCTACGACGAACTCCTGACACATATCAGCTATTTCTCCCTAGCCCTATGTTTTATATGCCTGATTTATATTCTAATTATGCCGCAATATGGAATAATGTCAGGAAAACACGCAGGCGCATGGAGAGGCTTATTTGCTCATAAAAATATCTTTGGCCCTTTCTTTGCCATCGTGTTTTACTTCTTTTTGGATAGATTTTACTCGGAACAACTCTTACTCAGAATGCTTTTCCTGCTCGCCATGCTGATTTCTATTATATTTGTTATCATGTGCAAATCTTCAACAGCCGTCATCGGCTTTGTCCTCATGGGCGCTGTCTATGCCGTTTTACAAGTCCTGTACCGCATGCCTAATCTTTGGGAAAGAATTGCCATCATCCTTGCCGCCATAACAATTATAACATCCATCTTTGTTTTAGGCAGCGACATGCTCGCTGAAATCATACTCCAAACCACAGGCAAGGATATGTCCCTGAGCGGGCGAACAAATATCTGGATTCCCTTAATTGAAATGAGTTACGAACGGCCCGTATTCGGCTGGGGGTTAGGCATGGCGCAACGCTCGGAATTCATGGAACGCATCCATGGCGCCGTTAACTTTGAAGTCCAAAGCTCTCATAATTCCTATCTTGATCTGATCATAGGGATTGGCTATCCAGGAACATTGATTTTCATGATCTTTATCCTGAAAGCCTCTTTGAACGCCCTGTGTTATGAGCCCGAAAACAGAAAAGAGATAAACCGCTACGCCCTCATCTTTAGCCAAATGATCATGATGCTGATTATCGCCTCCACATCCAGCTACGTGCTTTTAGGTCGCTCGATCTTCTGGCTGTTCATGCTGCTCTCTATTTTGATGCTTCATGAACATAAATATCACAAGAAATCCTTATAACCACGCAAAAGCCCCCTAAAATAGTAGAATTTCCATCGCGACCAAAACCGGAACTTAGAGCGTTTCATCAGAAATGTGAGCGGATAAACACACGCCCAAATCACGAATAAAACCAGAATTTCAAGAAGTACAGGCACGAAATCCGGCATATGTCTGGGGTAGTTCTGCTTTCCCGTTGCAAATATTCCATAGCCCAAACGCTCGGCACGGCGGATAATCCAATCCTCCGTAGCCGTTTCCTTTTTCACCAAATGCTTTACAACCGCATCGGCATTGAAATAACTCTTAAATCCCTTAGCATAGGCGCGCTTGGCAAGATCCGTTTCCTCCCCCATTGCATAAAACTTGGCAGGCGTAGGACCGATACGCTCGTCAAAATTCAAACCCTCATCAAAGATAGCTTTACGCATCGCCATATTCGGCCCCCAAACCTTCCCCGGATCACAAGCTCCAGAAACCATATCCTCATCATGCAAAGCATAAGTAGAACCCACAGGCACGCCCCATGCACTTAAATCTGGATCAAGCTCTTTTTCCCAATACCCTTTAATAAAACCGGAAAACACACTGTAATCAGGATTTTGAGCGGCACATTCAACCATTTTATCCATCCAGTCCGGCGCAACCTCAACATCATCATCCGAAAAGATAATCAAATCTGCTTTGATATTGCGCACAGCCATATTCTGCGCCTTGGATTTACCAGGCGTTGTGCAATCCAAAACCTTCAGCGGCAAGCGATCCTCATAGGACTGGACAATCTCTTTCGTCTTATCCGTGCTGTTATTATTCACCACCACAATACGCCATTCACCCTCTTTCAAAGCCGTCTGCTTGGCCATCTCGCATAGTGAATCCAGCGTCCTGCCAATACGCTTTTCAGAATTATACGTTGCAATAATAATCTCTGCTTTCATAGCCATACCTTCTAGCGTTTCCCTGGCAAATCCCATCTCTGTTTGATTTGAGACAATATCTGATCAACCAGCATCCTGCCTCCATCATAGGATAAATGATTATCATCCCGATAATAAAATACATCTTTATCAATCGAAATACATCGCCCCTGAACCTTTGTATTACAAAACAGCTTTTCTGGATAAACACGGATCAAATTCTGATGATCTGCAATGGCATCATATACTGCATAAGAACTTTCATTACGCTCTTGGAACACCTCATAAGAGGTTGAGATTGGATAAGTCTTAAGCCAATTCTCAAGCGCATCTTCATCCCTTGGTGCCAATTTCACAAAGCGTTTTGGCACATCCCAGCCAACTTCCGGCACAGGATAAATCAGCACAACTTTTTGCCCATCCGCCAAAAGCTTTTTAATCGTTTCCTTTACCTTCTTGGATAAGGCCTTCGCATAAATCTGATACTCTTCATGGCTCATTTTTGTTGGTGCATTTTTAGTAAAACCACCACCTTCCTGATTATCAAACGGCGCATAATTCAAATGAAATGGCAAACGTGATCCAAATATAATGATAGGATTATAATAGCTATTTATAATGCTTAAACGTGCCTGATTATAGACTTTGTTACATTCCACAAGACCACGCTTAGGCATATCAATATCCAGCGCAAACATACAGCCACTGCCGATTAATGGCACGATACCAACACTTTCACCATCTAACGCATCCATGAACGGCTTGGTCAACGGCCGCAAATGGGAATCTCCTATTGTTACAAAAATATGATCAGCTTTTTTCTGTCCCAAATGGCAAGGCTTTTGATCCGCATAATAATTCGCACAATTCAAATCACCATCCTCTACCAAAGCGCCATGACTAATCTCCGCCCCCGCTGCCTTGGCAAAAACACCGGGGAAACGCTCGGGCAAGCCATCCTTACTATAACCATATAGGCCAAAGGCCAGAAAACCAAATGTGCCTATTGCTGCAATCATCCAGATCACAGATTTGCTAACCTTTTGCCGATTACGCGTTGGCTGCTCAACAAAGAAATACGTCAAAGCCGCCAACACAATGGATAAACCAATCCAGCCCAGCTTCTCCAGCCCAGAAGGATGATCAATTGCCACAATACGGGCAAAGGCAAATATTGGTTGATGCCACAAATACAGTGAATAGGAAATCAAACCAATCCAAACAACTGGCGGAAATTTCAAAAGCCATGATACAGGATCAGACCCACCCGCATAACGGATCACCAAAACCGTGCCTATAATCGGCAAAAGCGTAATCAGCCCCGGATGCGTCATACGATCATGCATTAACAAACACGCAAGCCCCAACATAGCACATCCGACAAATGGCAATACGAGCTTTACCCCCTGCTTATCAGCACGCTTTCCATTAAAGTCCAGCCACGCCAATATAGAACCAGCCAGCAACTCCCACCCTCTTGTCGGCAAGAGATAAAAGCTGGCATCCTGATAATAACGACTAGCCCACTCCGCCAAGGCCAAAGATAAAACTGCCCCTAATATCATCACAGTCAAAACATGATGGCGGCAAAAGCCCCAGACAAACAGCAAGATCAACGGAAAGAACACATAAAACTGCTCTTCCACGCCCAAGCTCCACGTATGCAAGAACGGCTTAAAATCACTAGCTTCCGCCGTATAGCTATCTTGCTGCCAAAAAAACATATTAGAAACGAAAACTGACATTGCCGCCAAAGAGCCTGCATATTCCTTAAATGCCGCTGGCATCAAAAGGAAATAAGCAATACTGGTTGTAACAATAGCAACTGTAAAAAGTGTCGGTAAAATACGCCTTGCGCGGCGCTCATAGAAATTCACAATACTGAATTTCTGCTCTTTCATCTCACGGAGCAAAATGAACGTAATCAGATACCCTGAAATAACAAAGAAAATATCAACGCCAATAAAGCCGCCGGAAAACAGATGATATCCAGCGACATAAAATTTGGCGTGGTAAATCAGCACCGATATTACGGCGATTGCTCTTAAACCATCTATCTCCGGGCGGTATTTTATGCTCATGGCATAATTTCTTTTTTGTCCTTTTTTAAGATCTTGTGTTTAATCTCATACAATAAATACAATATCAATGTTCTTGATGGCGGAAATACAAATGCAAGTGCTGCATAACTCATGCCAGCCATTGCTGCAAAGAGGATTTGCAGCAATGGATCATAGCCTTGATAAAACAGCATTGTGACATATTGGACAGTCACAAATGACAATATCAATGGCAAATGTGACACTATCATCCATATAAAATCAGATGTTTTCACAGGCCCTTTACGACCAATAACAATGTATAAAATCGGTGAGACAGCAAAGGCACAAATCATAAATGCAAATGCCGTCCCGTTAATGCCATATTGAATACCGATCAAAATACTTAAAACCACAGCCATCGTCTGAAAGCCTGACCATTTCAGCATCTCACTAGACCTATCCTGTGTTACAAATATCCAGCTAGATGTAGAATTAATTCCAACAACTAACATTGTCGCAGCCATATAGCGCATAGGGACTAAAGCACCGATCCACTCATGGCCAAAAACGACATCAATAATCAAAGGGGCATGCACAACCACGAAAATACCTAACGCAGCATAAAGCAAGTACATTATATGCACCCCTCTTAAGTAACTCTTACGATAGAGTTCCGGCTGATCCAGCATTTGGCTCAGCATAGGGATCATCACATGGGAAATTGGCTCGGTCACGCGCTGTACGGGCAAGAAAATCACCTGAAACCCAAGCTTATAAAACCCCAGAGAAATCGCGCCTAAATGCCGTCCGATTAAAATATCGGCAAAATTCTGGGATATGTAATACATTACCCGCGAAAAGGTAAGGTTACCACCTACTTTGAGAGCTGGAATATATTCACTTGACCATTTATGCCAGCTCGGAATCCAACCTGATAATATCCAGACCATTACCGAACGAGAGAACGCATCTATCACCTGCCGCCAGACCAAAGACCAGACACCAGCCCCCATAAAGGCTAGAATAAGTGCGAAAACAGTGCCACAGATTGCCCCGAACATTGTAGCAATAGAGGTTTTCTTATGGTTCATTTTCCGGTTCAAAAACGCCGTATGCTGATTTGCCGCGCCCCTGAAGAAAAACGCCATAGATAAGGCCTGACAAAGGTCTTTCAGGATTGGCTCCTTGTAATACATCGCAATAAACGGCGCTAATAAAAAGAAAAGCAAGCCAATAATCGCTGCAATCGCCAGATTAACCCAAAATAAACAGTTCAACTCTTCAATACTAAGGTTTTTACGTTGCACCGTGACGTAATACAGACCAAAATTCTCAAAGATCATTAGAAACGTGGCCACTGTTGCAATCATAGCCATAAGACCAAAATTCTCCGGTCCCAAAAGACGCGCCAGAATAATCGTTCCTACAATCACAACAATATTGGCCACCACTTGCGCAATAGCCACAAAAGCAAATGCACTGGCAGTTTTACGGCCTAACTCGGTCTGATCCTTTTCATGATCAATATCGGCCTGACTGATTTTACGGAATATCTTTTTCTTCATAAGCTCTTATATAATAGATTACACCCTAATCCATCCAGTCATCTGCTGGCTGAAATCTGGCGACAACCCCTTTACCACGACCGATTTTTGACATGGTCCTTAAAATGCCCTTGCTCATATTCTGCCCCCAAAGCAGATCATATCGTTTTTTACTCTTGGGCATGACATAGACAATCGGGCTAATAATGCTCAAACTAATATATTTAATCAAAGTCGATATAGGCATACCAAACACAGTCAACTTGCCATCAAACCATTGTGAACGCACAAAAGGTGTACTCAACCCATAACGCTCGGCGCGGCTTAAAATCCAATCCTCTTTCAAGCGGGACGGCGGAATGCAATGTTTAACCTTCGCCGCCTTGGTATGATATGCCTTGCCACCACGACGCTCGATCTTAAGAGAAAATGCAACATCATCACCCATCGGGAACTGTTTCTTTCCTGCATTCGGGCCAAACTCGCCCTTACCATAACTCAACCCCTCAATAGCCTTACGCCGATATGCTGCATTCCCTCCCGTTACCCAAGTCGGTGGAATTTCGCCTTCCTCAAGCTCAGGATTGACCGCAAAGACAATGCCGTGATGCGGCCATTTCAAAATCCACTCTTCCGGTTCTTCTTCCCAAAGTGGTTCAATATAACCGCAAAATATATCAAACTCTTTCTTCTCATTGGCAACGCGAACCATATGCTCCAGCCAGTCATCAAATGGCTCGATATCATCATCAATCGTAACAACCAGATCGCCTTCCACATGCTCAAAAGCCTGATTAACCGCATTTGATTTACCTTGTTTGGCTTCGAATAAAATCGTAAGGGGCAATTTATCCTGATAGGATTTCAAAACCTCTTGGGTCTGATCACTACTGTTATTATCAACGACAACCAGTTTCCATTTTGATTTATCAAAGCTCTGGCGAATAAGAGCATCCAGCATTCGGGGCAAGCTATGAGCCCGATTATACGTAGCGCAAATAACAGTGACGTTTCGTTCTTCCATAGTGGACCTATAAAGAGATATGTTTCTAAACCAAAAAAACCGTAGCACTATCGCAGTGCAAAAAAAAGCAGAATATCTTGCCGCAAGTTTATGACAATACGGATTTATAAATATCTTCTAGCAAACAACCTTGGCGTTTATTATCAAAATTTTCAGCCACAAAATCAGGCGCTGCCTTGGAAAATCTTTCTAATGTTTCCGGTGACTTAACAAGAGAAGAGAGCTTCTCGGCAAAATCATTTACATCACCTTCCGCTGCCAGAAATCCTGTTTTGCCATCCTTAATGGCCTCCGGCACTCCGCCGGATTGAAAAGCTACCACTGGCAGGCCGGCCCATTGTGCCTCCAGCAAAACAAGCCCGAAAGCCTCGGTCTGACCATTAGCTTGCGTCATGCTGGTATGGCAAAAAATATCATGTTCACGCATCGCTTTTAAAACTTCTGCATGTGGCCTTGCTCCCATAAATTCATAACTTTTCAAATTCTCTTTCGCCTGCTTTTCCAAAGCTTCGCGCAAAGGCCCATCACCGATAATCGAGAGATGAACATCTAGCCCTTCTTTTTCAAGCAAAGATACCGCCTCAATCAATTTACTATGCGCCTTAAAGGGAACAAGTCGTCCCACCGCCAATAACTTAACCTTATCCCCTAGCGGCGTTTTCTTGTGCTTGTGTTCATGCAAGGGAATTCCCATATAATGGACAACGCATTTTTCTTCAGGGAAGCCGAATTCGATCGCTTTTTGACGCATAAATTCGGATACGCAGATAAACTTAGCTGCACGCTGGCCTAAAACTTTACGCTTTTTGCTGTAAATAGCCTGCAAGAGCCCATCATCCTTACGATTAATATTATGCTTTAAAATATCAAAACCATGCAGCGTCACGATGAGAGGCTTACGCGCCCTTGACGTTAATTGACTAGCCAACCAGCCTGTCGGTCCAAAATGTGCATGAATAACATCACAGCCCTTCACCGCCTTAAGCAATGTCGGACTAATTCCTGTGAGTTTAAAGATGGCTTCAGCAATTTTCCCTTTTGCACCACCATAATTAATACAAGTGGTCGGAATATCATGTTTAATCGGACTATTCACATGACGGCACGCAATAAATTCTGGCGTAAATTCGCTAAGCGACGAGGCTTGATGATAGACA
>DCKO01000116.1 GCA_002320665.1 Micavibrio sp. UBA1672 | reverse complement strand
ATCAGCGGTAAAGTCAGCCGAGCGGAAATCACGGAAGGGAATCTTGTGCAAGCTGGAATGAATGCACCTCTATTAACTTCTATTGTCTCTGATGATTCTGTTTATGTGGATTTTGAGATCGATGAGCGCACCTATATAAGCTCTGTCAAAACAAAAAATAGCGGCGATGATGTCAAGACACCAGTGAGGGTCAAACTGTCTTCAAGCGATGATCTTGAATTCAAAGGCAATGTGCATAGCTTTGATAACCGCATTGATCCGGCCTCGGGCACAATACGGGCGCGGGCAATTTTTGATAACAAGGACGGCCTGTTATTGCCCGGCATGTCGGTGAGTGTCCTGATGGGCAATGCCGGCGATGAAAAGAGAATATTAATCTCTGAACGCGCTATTGGCACAGATCAGGATCGTAAATTTGTCTTTATCGTAAATGACCAGAATATGACTGAATATCGCGAGGTCAAAATCGGCGAGAGTGTAAATGGAAAGCGCGTCGTGCTTTCTGGTTTGAAGGACAGAGAAACCGTTATTACAGAAGGTTTGGTGCGTATTCGCCCCGGAATGCCCGTCATGCCAAAGACACAACAGACTGATCAGTTGCCACAGAAATAAGAACAGGACACAAAGTAGAATATAATGATTGTATCAAGCCAATATATTGACCGGCCGATTTTTGCCGGTGTCATTTCCTTCATCATTTTTATGCTGGGTATGATCGCCATGTTCCAGCTTCCGGTCTCTGAATATCCGGAAGTATCTCCGCCTTCTGTGCAGGTTTCGGCAAGTTTCCCCGGTGCTAATCCGGCGGTGATTGCCCAAACAGTGGCAACGCCCTTGGAAGAGCAAATCAGCGGCGTTGAAAACCTGCTTTATATGAATTCTCTGGCAACCGCCGATGGTCAATTGTCTATAACTGTAACATTTGCCATCGGTACAGATGTTGATCTGGCTCAACAACTGGTGCAAAACCGTGTATCACAGGCCTTGCCGCGTTTGCCGGAAGTCACCCGTAACCTCGGTGTAACAGTTGTCAAAAGTTCACCGGACTTGACGATGGTGGTACATTTGACCTCCCCGAATGAGCGATATGACATGCTGTATTTGCGTAATTACGGAACACTGAACGTCAAGGATCAACTGGCCAAAATCCCTGGCGTAGGGCAGGTCAGATTATTCGGCTCTGGTGACTATGCGATGCGCCTTTGGCTCAATCCAGACCGGATTGCCGAGCGTGGCATGAGTGCAGATGAAGTGATCGCCGCCGTGCGCCGTCAAAATGCACAAGTGGCTGCTGGCGTGATTGGCGGTCCACCTTATGATGACGAAACGCAGCTTCAATTGCCTGTAAACGTGCAGGGTCGCCTCAATAGCCCTGAAGAATTCGAGAATATTATTATCAAGCGCGATGAAAACGGCGTGGTCACAAGGTTAAAAGATGTTGCTTCGGCAGAGCTGGATGCGCAGAGTTATTCTTTGCGCTCAATGCTGAATAACGAGCCTGCCGTTGCTATTCCGATTTTTGCTGCCCCCGGTGCAAATGCGTTGATGCTCTCGGAAAATGTGCGCGAGACTATGGCGGAATTACAGAAGAATTTCCCTGAAGACGTCAATTATGAAATTATATATGATCCCACTGTTTTCGTGCAGCACTCCATTGATGCGGTAATCCATACCTTGATCGAGGCCGTCATGCTGGTGGTCTTGGTGGTTATTGTATTCCTGCAAACATGGCGCGCTTCGATTATTCCGCTTTTAGCCGTGCCCGTATCGATTGTCGGAACATTCGCAATCATGCTGCCATTGGGCTTTTCTATCAATGTGCTCTCGCTTTTTGGCTTGATTTTGGCCGTGGGTATTGTGGTGGATGATGCGATTGTGGTGGTCGAGAATGTGGAGCGGAATATCGAAGAGGGTAAGAACCCACGCGCGGCAACTATTCAGGCCATGAAGGAAGTAACCGGACCGATTATCGCAACATCTCTGGTCATCGCCAGCGTCTTTATCCCGATTGCCTTCATTAGTGGCCTGACAGGCATGTTCTATAAACAATTTGCTTTGACGATTGTGATTGCAACATTTATCTCGACGATTAATTCCTTAACACTAAGTCCAGCTATGTCAGCCGTTCTTTTGAAACACCGTGAAGCGCAAAAAGATATGCTCTCGCGCGGTATGAATTTCCTGTTTGGCTGGTTCTTTAACCTGTTTAATATTGTCTTTAATTTCCTGCAAAAAATCTATGCTGGATTTGTTGGCATCGCGGCCCGCTGGAAGATTATCATGCTGATTATATTCTTTGGCTTGGTCGGGGCTACATATTACGCCTTTGGCCTTGTCCCCAAGGGCTTCGTGCCAGCGCAGGATAAACAATATCTCATCAGCTTCGCCCAGCTACCACCCGGCGCTACGCTGGAGCGCACCGAAGAGGTGATGCGCAAAATGGGCGAGATCGCCATGGCCGAAGAGGGCGTCGCCAATGCTGTGCAATTCCCCGGTTTGTCTGTAAACGGGTTTGTTAACTCATCAAGTGCAGGCATTGTTTTTGTACCGCTCGATGATTTCGAAGAGCGCCGCTCCCATGACTTGAGCGCAGGTGCGATTGCCGAAAAACTACAGCAAAAATTCGCCAGCATTGATGAAGCTTTTATTGCAATCTTTCCACCGCCACCTGTGCGTGGCCTCGGCACAACGGGTGGCTTTAAGCTGCAAGTGCAAGACCGCGCCGATCTAGGCTATGAAGCACTGGATAACATCATGAAAGAAGTGGTTGGCAAGGCTTATGGTGACCCTGCTCTAACAGGTGTATATACAAATTATAATGTTAACGTGCCGCAGCTTTATGCAGATCTTGATCGCACAAAAGCGCAGCAACTCGGCTTGGCTATAGATGATATTTTCCGCACCATGCAAATTTATCTGGGTTCAATCTACGTCAATGACTTCAACCAGTTTGGCCGTACGTATCAGGTGGTTGCCCAAGCTGAAAAATCCTTCCGCTCCGAGCCACAGGATATTCTGCGCTTGCAAACTAAAAATGCAGATGGGCAAATGGTACCTTTAGGCTCTGTGATGGAGGTCAAGGAAACTTTCGGGCCTGAAATAGCCTCGCGATATAATGCTTTCCGTTCTGCGGATCTGAACGGGAATGCCGCCGAAGGCTATTCCTCAGGTCAAGCTCAGGATGCCATTACAAAAATCCTCGAAGAAACTTTGCCTCAAGGCGTAGAATTTGAATGGACGGAATTGACCTATCAGCAGATTCTGGCAGGCAACACAGCGATTTACATTTTCCCTTTATGTATCTTCTTTGTCTTCTTGGTTCTTGCCGCACAATATGAAAGTCTGATGTTGCCTTTGGCGGTGATTATGATTGTACCCATGGCAATCCTTTCGGCAATTATCGGCATATATCTGACCGGAGGGGATAATAATATCTTCACCCAGATCAGTCTATTTGTCCTCGCGGGGCTGGCCTGTAAGAACGCAATTTTGATTGTCGAATTCGCCAGAGAGCTGGAACGTCATGGACGTAATGTGATTGAAGCAGCTGTCGAAGCCTCCAGATTACGTCTAAGGCCGATTTTGATGACATCCTTTGCCTTTATCATGGGTGTGTTGCCCTTGGCCTTAAGTCATGGCGCGGGCGCTGAAATGAGGCAAGCTATTGGTATTGCTGTGTTTTCAGGTATGTTGGGTGTGACATTTTTTGGTCTGGTTTTCACACCGGTCTTTTATGTAGTCTTCAGAAATCTGGAAAAATGGCTTTTAGGTGAAGGCAAAACGGCAGAATCAACGGAGTAAGATATAATGCAAAAGATAACACTATTTTCCGGCTTGTTTTTGCTCAGTGCTTGCGTGGCACAAGCGCCTTATCTGCCACCCTTGCAGCTGGAGCCCAAAAACTGGTCGCAAGAGCAAAGCAAGGATGTTGAAACAGTCGATACGAATGCTCTGACGGCATGGTGGATGAAGTTCAACGATCCGGTTTTGGATGAACTTGTCAAACGCGCTTTGAAAGGCAGTCCCGATCGTTTAATTGCCAAGGCAAAGATCGAAGAGGCCAGAGGCTTAAGGCGCTCGGCACGCTCTTCTCTATTCCCGCAAATATCGGCTTCCGGCTCGACAGGGCGTGAAGATACAGGATCAAACGCTGTGCCTTATCCCGATTCATTTTATGAAGCAGGATTTGATGCCTCGTTCGAGGTCGATCTCTTCGGTCGCAACCGCAATAATGCAAGGGCTTCGGATTTACAGCTTAGAGCCAGTGAAGCGCAATATCATGATGTCAGTTTAACACTGGTTGCCGAAGTTGTGCGCAGTTATATCGATTTTAGAGCCGCACAAAACCAGCATAGAATTGCACAAAAAAACCTGATCTCACAGGAAAAAACACTTGAACTGATCAAGGATTTGCATGAATTGGGCGCTACGCCAAGACTTGATGTAGAACGCGCCATGAATCTAGTCAACACAACGCGCGCCTCACTACCAGAATTCGAACGCCTGTCGGATAATGCAAGATTGCGCCTGAGTGTATTAAGCGGCGATCTTCCGGCTATTCTAAAACCCTTACTTATGGGGGAGGCTGAAATCCCGGGCACAGAAATTGCACCTGTCCTGATGGCACCAGCCGAGGTTCTTTCTGTGCGCCCCGATGTGATTGCAGCGCTGGCTAATCTGGAAGCCAATACCTCTTTGCGCAAATCAGCCACAGCAGAGCTTTTCCCGACATTCACACTGGGCGGGTTTTACGGCATCGCGGATAATGCTCTGGTCAGCAGCGTCCAGCCATGGAATATAGCACTGGGCATGGCTGTATCCTTACTGGATTTCGGGCGCATAGAAGGGCGCATAGATGCCGCCAAAGCGCGTGAGGTGCAAGCCTACCATCAATATCGCAAAACGATTTTGGAAGCCGTCACCGAAGTTGAAACGGCGCTTTCCGATTATGCGAATATCAATCAAAAACGCCTATCCCTGAAACGGGCTTATGAAAATGCCGATAAATCACTAGAGCTTTCTCAAACCTTGTACAAGGAAGGTGAAATATCGTTTTTAGATGTTCTGGATGCGCAGCGCACAGTCAATAATGCTGAAAGCGCACTGATATCCGCCAAGGCCCAGCAAGCCGAGAGCTTAACACGGCTCTATAAGTCACTGGGCGTTTATTAAACGGTCCGCAGTCAGCATACCCAGAGAATTGGCAAGAGCAAACTTGGTGATGATCTCGTCCCTGCGGGCATTTGCCAGCGAAGTCTTGGCATCAATCACCTCTTTATCCGCATCAAGAATATCTAGAACTGTGCGCTGGCCCAAGCGGGCTTCTTCGCGCACACCTGTTAGGGCTTTTTCTGCAGCATCTATCTCCTGCTTTGTGTTTTCCGTGCGCTGCTTAGCCGTTTCATAAGACCGCCAGTTACTGATAACCTCTTGACGGACCTGTCTACGCATTTCCTGAATCTCATAATCATGCCTTTTGGCGTTGCGTTTGGCTTCTCTGATGCGGGAGCGTGTAGCGCCGCCACTATAGAAGGATATTCTGGCGCGCAAGCCGATTGTCTCGGTCTCGCTGCTCTCGACAATGCCGGGCTGTGGGTCATATTGTTTGTTATAGGATGCAAAGGCTGAAATTTGCGGTAAAAGCTCACGAAAAGTGGCATCTGCCCCATGATCAGCCGCTTCCTTTTCATAGTGCGCCATAAGAATTTCAGGATTTTGCTCTTGTGCTATTCTAATCATCTCGGAGATTTCGCTAGGGATATCAAAGCGCATATACGGAATCCTTAATTTCTCGGGCGGGTTAACGCCAACGATTTCCTCGAATTCTGCCTTGCTGATATCATAATTTCTTTGTGCCTCAATACGCTCGGTTTTCGCGCGCGATAATCGGGCTTTGGCTTGTTGTACATCTGTATCGGTGATATCGCCAATATCCATGCGCTCCCATGCCGCCTTTAATTCCTTCATCAGAACTTTTTCATTGCGTATACGCAAATCCAGTAATTCCTTATCGCGCAGCAAATTCATGTAAATAGAGGCTGTTTGTAAGAAAATATCCTGCTCGGCTTGGCGTAATACAGCGCGCCCCGCATGGATTAACTTGCGTGCTTGCGCGGTTTCCGCAAAAGTTCTGCCGCCGCGCCAGATCGGTTGATCAACGCTAAGTGTAATATCTTTGGTTGTTGCACCAGTCCCTTCGGAGAAATTACTACTCTCTATATCTGTCGCATAAATACTGGCTTCACCGTTTATATTGGGCAACCAGCCGGAACGAGCTTGCGGATAAAGCTCTTTCGTTTCTTCAAGCTCTTCCCGTGCAGCCAGAATACTTGGGTTTTTCTTGTAAACAATTTTCATGAAATCCCCAAGCTCCATATAGCTATTTTGCTGCTGGGCCAAAGCCGGATTTTGCATTGAAACGCAGAACAGCGTTGCTGTGATTAGAAGTTTTTTTCGCATGATTTTTTCCCGTCCAGAAATTGAACAAATAGACAACTATAGATTACAAAATGCATTCAAGTTTCTAACAAAAGGTTAAGAAACACGTTTGTATGTTGACGGGTATTTAATCCAGAAGGGCAGCATTAAACATATAGCCAAGGCCGCGAATAGTTTTAATGATCTCCCGCTGAGCAGCATCATTTTCAAGTTTTTTTCGCAGTCGTGTAATTTTTACATCTATGGCCCGGGGTGTGGGCATATAATTCTCTTGCCGCAAGATTTCGGATAGTTCATCACGCTTTAATATTTGTCCTGCATTACAAATGAGATGATTTAAAAGCTCGAATTCCTGTACAGTCAAATCAACGGATTTTTCAGCTTCATCAAAAACCTGATATTGCTTACGATCCAGCGTCCAGTGTCCGAATTTAACAATATCCCTATAATGACCATTCCTAGGCTCCGGCATATTATCCTGTTCATGATAACGACGTAAATTTGCTTTTATGCGGGCTTTCAGCTCGTCTATATCAAAAGGCTTATGGACATAGTCATCAGCCCCTTGCTCAAGCCCGCTAACTTTCACAGCCTTCTCATTTTTCCCGCTCAGGATAATAATTGGCACATTTGTGTATTGCCGGATATCTTTCATATAATCCAGACCATTACCGTCAGGCAAATATAAATCAAGCAAGATAAGGTCAACATCATGGTTTTTGACAATTTCAACTGATCTTGTCCCGTTTGCTGCCTCGAAAATGATGTAGTTATCTTTTTCCAGCCCTGATTTAAGAATTTCCCTGATGAGTTTGTCATCTTCAACAACCAAGACGGTATCCATGCGTAAAAAATCCAAATAATATTAAGGTGTTATCTGTAACAGAGCTGAAACATTTCTTCATATAACTGAAACACAAAATTTAGATTGTTACAACTTTAAACTGATAAATTGAATGCTCTTGCAAGTTTTATTTGAAAAAAAGAGAGTAAGGTTTATGGCTAAAGTTACACAAGACAAAAATACAGCACCACAAACAGAACTGGATGACGCTCTGGATGTGCCTGTGTTTATACCAAATGGAAAGCTGGATGCTGATCAATATTCGGCTGATGATCTGGATGGAGTAACAGAAAGCCTATTCGGCTCGGGTAATATGGCCTATGCGAGCTTGCAAGCCTCACAAACAGAGGCCATGCAAGCCTTAAATGACGGTGTTTACGATGAAAATGGTCTTGATCTTGGCGCATTAAAGCAACCAATCGATACGGATCGCCCTGTTACAGATGACACAGGTGAAGGTGTAGAAATTGTTGGTAGTGAAGGTAATTATTCTAATACAACAATTGGCTCTATAGGTGTATCAACATTATCCTCTGATGTTGCTTCATTTGACCCTGAATCTAATCTTAATTTATCGACGGCGGATTTTTCCGAGGTTAATACTCCGGTCACAAATAATTCTAACAACAATTCCAATCGTAGAATTGATACGGAATCCAATGAGAAAACAACAAATAATTATTACGATCTTGATACTGAATTGTCTTTAGATCTGGATCTGGACATTCTGGATACTATCGAAACGGGTCTTGGGGTTACAATAGATGATAGTATCGAAGGTGCACTTGATCTCGGTGCAACAACAGAAAATCTGGCTTCTATCGTCGATGATCTCACAGGTCTGAGCATTCCGGTTATAGATATACTTGGTGCAGGCATTAATTTTGATCTGCTCGGCGGCGGCGATGTGGATGATGGCAGAGATATCTCCATTGCGGGCCTGAATACGCCGGAAATTGACCTTGATATACTCGAAGATATCGTCGGTGATATTGATATTAATCTGGATATCGCGGATTTAACAGATGTCGAAAGCTTAACGCAAAACCTTGAAAATACACTAAACAGTTTAAATGATCTCGATATTGCAGGTCTGGGAGATATTCTGGGTACAATCGGCGATCAAAGTATTGGCGGTACACTAGATGCCGTCATAGGAACATCCGAACTAACACAGGATTTCGATGTAACCGTCGAGGATGTCGTTAACAATGTAACAACCAATCTTGATAACGTAGCGACTGGAGCTGATGAGCTTCTGGATGATCTTACAGGCGGTGCAACAGATGATATTACAGATTTGGTTGAAGAAACTGTCGATGAAGTCACTGACGTAGTCGATGATCTTTTAGCCGGTGATACAGATAGTGTTACAGAAGCTGTTGATAATATTGCACAAGATGCTGGTGAGGTGGTTGATGACCTTACAGGCGGTGCAACGGAAGACCTTACTGATGCAGTTGAGGATACGATTAACGATGTAACGAACGTAGTAGATGATTTACTTGATGATAGCGATCTTGACGTCGGCTTGACTGATTTGGTTGACCAAGTCGAAGCCGACGCAGGAGAGCTTGTTGATGATCTGATTGGCGGTGCGACAGATGAACTCACCGATCTTGCCGAAGATGTTACAGATGAAGTGACAGATATTGCGGATGCCGTAGTCGAAGGTGTAACGGATGTCGTAGATGAACTTACAGGGGATTCTTTGGATGGTGTTACGGATTTGGTCGATGATCTCATTACTGGTGAGGCAGAACAAACAGCTGAAGAAACCTTTGAAGATGCAATCGAAGACACAACCGAAATCGTCGAAGATATCCTCTCTGGTGGGGACGTTCTGGATGACATGCTTGGCCTGCTTGATGGCGGTCAGGACAATGCAGAGACAGATTCTCAGGATGATGCAAGCTGGACGGAAAACCCCATTGATGAAGTTGGCGGTCTTTTCGACGATTTGGTTCAAGATGCTGGTGGGGATGGCGATATTTTGCCTGATCCTTTAGGCACAGTAGGTGAAGGGCTTGGTATTCTGGATGTAGATCCGGATTCAGGCGGCGGAGCTTTAGGGGGATTATTCGGATAACATGATTTCTATCGGGTTGGGACAAAATTTTCAGAAAGATTTTCTGAAGCCGGATGGTTTTGAGCAAAGTACATATTCGCTTTTGCTTTGCACACTGGCGATTAATATTCTTTCTTTGGCATTACCGGTTATGACATTGCAAGTCTATGACCGCATTCTTCCCAACCCGGGGACAGGCACACTTCCGGTATTGATTGCCGGAGTGTGCTTGGCCGTTATTCTAGAAGCTATGCTGCGCCTGTCACGCGCCTATGTTATTGGTCGTTCCGGCGCAGCATACGAACACCGCATAGCATGTAATGCCATGAACAAAGTTCTTAATGCAGATTTAATGAAAATGGGCTCTTATGGTATTGGCGAGCATTTACACCGAATGAGCTCTGTCGGCAAACTCAAGGATTTTTATAATGGCTTTGCCTTGACCGTGATTGCAGAGTTGGCCTTCGTACCATTATTCTTTGGCTTGATTGTCTATATCGGAGGCTGGCTTGCCGTTATACCGGCGTTAATCCTGACAGCTTTTATTCTGACCTCACTATTAAAAGGCTATAGCTTGCGCTGCGCTCTCAAGGCGCGGGAAAAGGCTGATGACGAGCGCTTTAATTTCCTGATTGAGGCACTGGAAGGCGTGCATACCTTAAAGGCCTTTGCGCTGGAAAAACTCTTTGAGCGTCGTTACGAGGCTTTGAAAGAAAACTCTACCTTTGAAAATTATAACGTCACGCAGGAAACCGCCAGCACCTTTAATATGGGAGCAATATTTTCTCATATTATGGTGGCTGCGGTCATAACAACAGGCGCTTGGTTTGTGCTGCAGCATATGTTAACCACAGGGGGGCTTATCGCCGTATTATTACTTTCGGGACGTATGATGCAGCCTATTCAAAAAGCGCTGGCCTTATGGGCAAGATATCAAGATTTTTCACTAGCACAGGATAATGTCAAGGAATTATTTGATACACCGCAGATTAAAGCGCAAACGCGCCTAAATAGTCAGGATATTCTCTCGGCGGGAGAATTAGATGCACACGATATCTCATTCCAATATAGCGATGATGATACGCCAATCTTTAAAAATATTAACCTGCAACTTGCACAAGGCGATGCCGTTTTAATTTCCGGTGAGCATGGCGTTGGCAAAACCACCTTAATGGATATTATGGCAGGTATATACGCACCCACAGGCGGCCACATAATAATTGATGGTGAAAATATCAATACATATACACCCGAAGAACTGGTCAGGCATATTGGCTATGTGCGAAGTGAAAGCCTCATTTTCAGAGGTACAATCAGAGATAACATCACCTGTTTTGGCCAGATAAAGGAATCTCAAGCCAAAGAAGTTGCCGCCTTGTTAAATGTCGATAAGGATGTTGCAAAACTGCCCGGAGGTTTCGACACGTTCCTGAGTGGCAACAGCTCGGATAATATTACACCCGGCTTAAAACAGCGAATTGCCATTATCAGGGCTTTGGCCACAAAGCCGCGCCTAATTCTCTTTGATAATGCAGACCGAGCCTTGGATAAGGATGGCTATGCTATGATCTATAGTCTGTTGGCCCGCCTGAAAGGAAAAGCCAGCATGATATTGATCTCGGATGACCGCAATATTCGTAGCTTGGCAGATCGTCACTATATTCTGGAAAGCGGAAAGCTTCTTGAAAATACAAAACCCAAACATAAAGGGAATATCAGCCCCTATAAGGAGCTACGCTTATGAGACAAGAGAATGTTGCGCAAGAAGAAATACAAAATAACGCAGCGGCATATGAGCGCTTCGTGGATAGCCAGCCAATTCTTAACATGCTGGAGCTTTTGGCTAAGACGGGTCGTGATAATTTTCATGAAAATGGCGCGTGGGAGGTCTGCCTTTGTGCGCTGATCCTCAAGATAGATCCTGCCTGCAAAGTGCAACATATTCTGGAATCCCTGCCATATCACCAAGATAAAATGGATGAAGCCGATGTCCTTAATACAATGGCACATATCGGATTTCATTGCCGTAAAGCAGAATCCGAGTTGGATGATATCGATGAAAGATTGCTGCCTGGGTTATTCATTCCGACCAAGG
>DCKO01000032.1 GCA_002320665.1 Micavibrio sp. UBA1672 | reverse complement strand
CACGTCTCCAACACAGCCTGCCACATCCAGATGTTCGAAGCCTTGGGCGCAAAGCCCCCTGAATTTGCACACCTCCCGCTCCTTTCCGATAAGGAAGGCGGCAAGCTTTCCAAACGCCTTGGCTCGCTGAGTGTGAAAGACGTAAGAGACGAAGATGGGCTGGAACATATGGCTGTGGTCAGCCTGCTAGCGCGCCTTGGCACATCCGATCCCATAACAGTCTTCACAGATATGGATGAGGTCATCAAAAGCTTTGATATCGGGAAGTTTTCACGCGGCACGCCAAAATTCGACACAGATGAACTCTTCCGCCTAAACGCCAAAATTCTGCATGAAACCCCGTTCGAAGATGTGCAACTCCGTCTTTCCAATATGGGCTTGGCCGAGCTTGATCACGAGTTCTGGCATGCTGTGCGCCCAAATCTGGAGCGCCTGAGCGATGTTAAGGACTGGTGGAACGTCGCCAAGGGCCCCGTCTCCCCCGTCATCGAAGACCCTGACTTCATCGAAAGCGCGCTGGAACTCCTCCCCGCCGAGCCGTGGGACGAAAGCACATGGATGGCTTGGGCCAACGCCGTAAAGGAAAAAACAGGCCGCAAGGGCAAGCAGCTCTTTATGCCGCTCCGCCAAGCCCTCACGGGTATGGATCACGGGCCGGAGCTTGATAAACTCCTCCTCCTGATCGGCCCCGAAAAAGCCAAAGAACGTCTTATGAGTTATAAAGAAGCGGCTTAGGTAAGATGAAATTTAAGACACTCCTTTTTATTGTTCTATTATTCCTGCCGGTTTACGCCGAAGCCGGAGAAAATAGAGAAATAGAAAGGACAATTGAAAATCTCGATAAAACAAAAAACCTGATCTCGGAACTGAACAAAAATCTTGAGCTATGTACCGCGCAGTGCGCCATCAAAGATGATCTTAAAAAATTTCAAGCCGAGCTTAAAAAAGACCTAAATAATATTAAGCTAAAAGAACTCTCTGCCAAAAATAATTATATAAGCACGCAGTTAAAACAACTTTTCAAAGACATATCAACGCAAGTTAATTCGATTGCATCAAACCCCGAAACCATCAAAGCTTTAAAAGAATTTTCAATTGGCTGGGATGAAATGAAAGTCAATCAATCTGCAAGATTACAAAAACTTTATATTAGTGAAAACCCATACCGAATAGGACAAAAAGAAAAATACGATGGTGCTTCTAACAATCAATCTAATTACACTTACAATGACACTCACTTAAAATATCATCCTTTATTCAGAGATTTTATTCTTGCCAATAAATATTACGATTTTCTACTAATCGATTTAGACGGAAATATTATTTACTCAGTTTTCAAAGAATTAGATTTCGCAACAAATATTTTTGGCAATAAATTGTCTAGCCCACTTTTACAAGAAGGCATTAATGAATTAAAAAACAACTACCCAGCAAAAAAATCAATCTTAATAGATATTCACCCCTATCCCGCTTCAAGCAATGCTCCTATGGGATATTTTGCAGTTCCTCTAGAACAAGAAAACAAGCTAATCGGATTTTTGGCAGTTGGCCTGCCAATCGATAAAATTGATCGTCTTCTACAACCAAATGACGATTATAACCATAATGAATACATTTATGCCCTAGGGGAAAAAGACAGAGAACTAAAAGCTGGTCATAAATACCTAATAAATAAATCCATGTATCCAGAATTCAGCATTATTGCCGATCAAAAAAGCTTAATGAATAGCGACTTTGGCGAACGTATCTGGCCCAATCAAGAAGGAAAACCTTCATTGATTTCATACAGAAATTTTAGATTTGATAATATTAATTGGTACATTATGATCCAATTATCAGAAGAAGACTTCAACCAAGAAATCTGCAAATATGACTCTCTGAGCAATCTTCTCGAATTTTGCACCGCATCTACAGACTAATGCGATTTATTCCGCAGGGAATACAAAAACTTCTCTAATCGTTTAGCATCTTGCGCTTTCGATTGCGGCCAGAGCAATTCAACGGTGTTGTAAAATGCCTGACGCCCTTCCGTAAAAAGGTGATCACACAATAAAACTTTGCGTCTTGGAGTAAGTTCGGAGAATTCCTCGATAATATCAAAGACGTCCTTTTCACCTTCTGTGACGTCCCTCATGCCGCTTCTCATTAACATATCTTGCCCCTCTTTTTTTTATCGTTATATTATTGACACAAATATATACAGTAAATTGAGGCATAAGTAAAGTTTTGCGGTATCTTTCCATAAAAAACGCGCAAGAATTTGAAATATAATTACAAAAACTATGGTTATTTTTAAAAATATGAGTAAATTTTTTTATCTTTATGCACTAACGCTCTTATTGTGCCTCTCACCGATTCTCTCTTACGCGGATAGCACCAAGCCCTATCACGGCTATATGGGGTTTTCGCCTTGGCCTTCGGATTTAACCACCGAAGCCTTGGACCGCACATATGATTTCATTGAACAAAACGGCAATTTGATCGCCCATCATTTTGATGCAGGACTACCATGGGAAGAAGCCCTGCATAATAAGCCTTATCCGCAGCATCTGATCAATGACTGGAACTGGCGATTGCATAAAACACCACAAGATCACGCCATATTAGTTTCTATTACCCCGCTTAATTTCGAGAGAAAAGGATTGGCACTTTACTGGAATAACAAAGGCGACGGACAACCTCTGCCACCAAAATGGGCAGCCAAAAAACTCAATGATCCAGATATTAAAAAGGCTTTTTTGAGCCATGCCTTAAAAGTTGTGCAAACCTTTAAGCCGGATTTTCTGGCAATCGCTATTGAGGCAAATGTCCTGATCAGCCATAAACCGGAACTCTGGCAGGATTACCTCGAACTCAATAGCTATGTTTATAACGGCCTCAAAAAGCGCCACCCCAAATTAAAGGTTTTTGCCACCGTCCAATATGAGCATTTACGCGGCATAGAAAATGATTCAAAAGAAAACCTGCCTATGCAAATTCCCGCAGTCAAACAGCTTATGAAACATTGCGATTATCTGGCCCTGAGCACCTATAGATACGGTTTTATACACCCTAATCCGCCAAAGGATGATTATTTTGACATAGCCCTTGGCTTCGGAAAGCCCATTGTGATATCCGAAACAGGCGCTATTTCGAAAACAACGATGGTCATGGGCTTACCATTGATTTCCAACCAAAAACTTCAGGCAGAATTTCTGGATATGATTTTAAGAAACGCTGTAAAACATAATTTTGCTTTTGTCGTAAACTGGACATCTATTGATTTTGATCCCATGCTTAAAAGGTTACCTAAAGAAGCACGGGAAATAGCCAAATTATGGGTCCATACCGGCTTATTAAAAGTAGATGGAACCCCCAAAAAAGCCTATAAAATATGGCGTTCTTATTTACCTTCAAAAACAAAGACACCTTAAAGGCATGGTTTCTATCATTCTATCACACCCGCAAATGGGCGAAAATATCGGAGCCGCCGCCAGAGCAATGCTGAATTTTGGCCTGACCGATTTGCGCCTGATTAATCCGCGTGATGGATGGCCAAATGCTCGCGCCACAGCCAATGCTTCCGGCGCTCTGGAAAAAATGCCGCCAGTCCAAGTCTTCGATTCACTCGAAGAAGCTGCCGCAGATTTGCACTACATACTTTGCACGACCTCACGCCCACGCGATATGATCAAACCCGTCTACACACCTGAACAAGCCATCAAACACGCTCTGGATCGCCAAGCACAAGACCAGAAAGTCGGCCTTTTATTCGGCGGTGAACGTGCAGGCCTTAGCAATGACGAAGTCTCCGCCTGCCATGGCATTATAACGATTCCAACAAATCCTGATTTTGCTTCACTGAACCTCGCGCAATCAGTTTTACTACTGGGCTATGAGCTAATCAAAAGCAAAGAGTCTCATACCCCCACAAAAACAGAGGCCGCACCTCCTGCCCCACTAGAAGAAAAAGAGATATTCCTGAAACGACTGGAAGAGGAATTAGAAGCCACACATTTCTTCCGCTCCGAAGGATCAAAAGACGTCATGAAACGCAATATCAAAGACATTTTTGCCCGCGATGATCTCACCCACGGAGAGCTTAATATCCTGCATGGTATAATCTCTGCCTTGCGAGGAAATAAGAAGAAACCAGGCGAGCATTAATTAAAAAAGCCGCTGGAAAATCCTGCGGCTTCTTAAAATTCTTAAACAAAACCTGATTATTAACGTGAATAAAATTCCACAACCAGATTTGGTTCCATATGCACTGGGTATGGCACATCTTCCAAACGTGGAATTCTCAAGAAAGTTGCTTTACGTGCTTTCAGATCAACATCAATATAATCCGGCACTTCACGCTCCTGAGAATCAACAGATGTAATAACCATTGGAATATCACGTGACTTTTCTTTGATTTCAATCACATCGCCTTCTTTAACTTGGTAAGAAGGAATGTTTACGATTTGACCATTCACTGTAACATGCTGGTGGTTCACGAACTGGCGGGCTGCGAAAACAGTCGGCACAAAACATGCGCGGTAGATCACAGCATCTAAACGACGCTCAAGCAAACCAATAAGGTTTTGACCTGTGTCACCTTTCAAACGATCAGCTTCCTTGAAGTAACGACGGAATTGTTTTTCACCGATTGAACCATAATAGCCTTTAAGCTTTTGCTTAGCCATCAACTGCAAACCGAAATCAGTTGGCTTACCACGGCGTGCACCATGCATACCCGGACCTGTCTGACGTTTATTATACGGAGATTTTGGACGACCCCACATATTTGCGCCCATGCGGCGGTCGATTTTGTGTTTGGATTGTACGCGCTTTCCACTCATATCATTTTTCCTTTTCTATAATTTATTGTCCCGATAGGCCGTACTAGGCTTGAAATTTCCTTATTTTAAGAATCTCAACGGGGAAGCCAATCTTCCCTCTTTCTCAGGAATGACCGCAGTTTTAGTGAGTTTAAATAAAAATGTCAAATGAAAATAAAAGGAAAATATAGTTCCTTAATGAGTCCACCAATAATAAATTAAAGGCACCCAAATCAAAGACGTAGTCAAAGTCCCTTTAACAGCCTGATAAGCGATCCATGCCCAAAACAGGTTCTTGCCCGGCTTCTTGACTTTTTTGAAATACTGGCTAATGCCTCTTTCAGAATTATCTTCGATATTCTTGTTCATAGCGCTATCTTATCACACAAATCTAAAAACCCCGTCAATTCCGTTTTTGAACTGGCATAAAAAAACCACAAAATTTCATATTTTTATTATTTTATTGCACGCCTATGGCAAAGCGTATAGGCTTTTGAAAAAATAAAGTACAGGGGAATATGATGAGACATTTTTTGCTGGTTTTTTCTTCTTTGACAATGCTGATTGTCATAGCGCAACCTGCCCATAGTGTCGAATTATTCAACAGACAGTCAAAAGATTCTGAAGTAAAAGAGCCCGGCGACGACATACGCCCCAGAAACAGACCAAAACCGCCGGAAACAGCAGCGCCTGAAAACACAGAAGACAGCGCACAAAACAATACGAATAATCAGCAAAAACCACCAGAGCTGAGCACCGAAGATCAGGAAAAAGTACAAATATTACAAATTCATTTAAAAGATTTAGCACAAAAATGCCCAAATACGTGGACAAGCCAAAAATGTCTCGCAGCCCTAGCAGAGTCTAACAAAACACTTATTTCTGTTTATGCTGGTGATCTAGATGAAAACGGTTTCAAAGACCAGCTTACCCCGCTTAAAGAACACTGCGCAGCGTCCACAGCTGCTTCTAAAATAGAAGTGCCTGCCTATGCAATGAAAAGCGCCATGACAGAATGTGCCAATACAATCTATGATATTTCAGAAGCAACACAGGTTAAACCATTCCTATCCCATTATCAGGTGCTGGTAACATCGATTTTCTGCCTAAGCGATGATCCACGCTGCGCACCACTTGAAAACACATTGCTTAAGATCAGATAGGCTCTTTCAACAGCTCATCAAGAGGAATATGTGCCCCCGCATCCGGCAAGGTCGAAGGATCTACCCCGTTCAGCGCAAAAGAAACCGCCTTCAATATGCGCATCGCCTTGAGCTGCTCCAACAGATAGTCAACAGTCTTGCATTCGGGTTTACGCGTGGCCAAATCCTCTTCCATAAATTTGGTAACATCAGCCTTAAGCGTCAAAAGCTTTTCTTTTTGCTCCGCCGTAATACCGCGCTTTTCGAATTTATCGATAAACCCGTCCGCCAGCGCAGATTCCTTATCACAATAATGATTATAAACATCGACTTGCGCAGAAAGCTGCACAGCATCATGCGC
Organism: Micavibrio sp. UBA1672; assembly: GCA_002320665.1. GTDB lineage: Bacteria > Pseudomonadota > Alphaproteobacteria > Micavibrionales > Micavibrionaceae > UBA1672. Next base: position 1,414 of record DCKO01000032.1, on the reverse strand, counting down.
CAAATCAAAATCCAGAGCTTCCGGCTCTTCGGCCCAAACAGGCGCAGAGATAAAAAGGACGGAAATAGCAGTTAGAATGGTTTTTCTCATAAGCCAAGTTTTAGCATAAAATATGAAAAAATAACACCTAAGTATATCTTTTAAAAAACACACATCAAAAAATTCGTTACATTTTACACTCTCACTATTTATAGTGGTCTTTTAAAAAAAATTAAAATATATAGGTTAAGCAATGTCTTTAGTCTCAATGAAGAAATCCTTTGAAATAATTGATGGTTTTCTAAGAAAAATAGAACAAACCGATCAGAATTCACAAAATTTTGAACAAGCAAGCACTCTAAATTTGATTTTAGAAGCTAATAATGTAGGCGCTTCTGATGATGAAATCTGTCTTGCCATACGACGCAACAAACTCATTTATGGTCAAACATGGGACTGGCTAGAAAGCGCAACTAAATCGCACGAAACGAGTTACACTCACAAAGACTTAACCACTAGCATTTTGGACGAATCAAAAAAGCCAATGCCCCCGCAACCACAAAATGAAACACAAAAAAAAAGCACGGGAACTTTTCCTGTATCACACGGAAGAAACTTTCCCTTCATCAAATTATTCTGGAAAGAAAAATGGTTTTACCAACACATTAAATTCCATTAGATATCGATTTATGACTATGGCTTCTGGAGGGGAAGAAGCATTACTAGGATTCAATCCCGATGAATATAAACAACAATTTGGAGTAACAAAAAAGGACAAAATAAGCGGCATGGAATATCAAGAAATGCATGTTTCAGAAACCATCGGCGATGGTCATCACCGATTATAAAGCAAATCTAGGCTGCATCTGTCATCTTTTTCGGCAGATTAACCTTAAGATGCAAATCCTTAAGCTGCTCCTGCCCGATTTCGCTTGGTGCTTGCATCATGTGATCTTCATACTGGCCATTCATGACAAAAGCGTAAACTTCACGCAAATTCGGCTCATCGGCAAGCAACATAACAATCCGGTCAACCCCGAAGGCCAAGCCACCGTGTGGCGGCGCACCGTAGCGCATAGCACTCAGCATACCGCCAAATTCCTTTTCAAGATCTTCCTTGGAATATCCCGGAATGGCAAAAGCCTTTTCCATGATCTCAGGTGAGTGATTACGGATCGCACCAGACGCCAGCTCAAACCCGTTACACACGCAATCATACTGATATGCCATTACCTCAAGCGGATCTTCAGTATTCAGCGCCTTTAGGCCACCTTGCGGCATAGAAAACGGGTTATGTGAAAAATCAATATGGCCACGTTCATTCAGTTCATACATCGGGAAATCAATAATCCAGCAAAGCTTATACACGCCCTGCTCCCGCGCAGCCTCATGCCCCTCTGGCAATGCATTGCAAATCGCATCACGCGCTAGCCCT
>DCKO01000006.1 GCA_002320665.1 Micavibrio sp. UBA1672 | reverse complement strand
TACTCGATCAGGCCTTATGGTCAGTGCCCTACAGCATTCGCAATGATGCATGGTGGCTGGACCGCCCCAAGAATCGTAATCAAAAGGGTTCCGCTGTTTCTTTTGCGCTATTTTGTCTGGTTTGCTCTTTGTTGATTGTCAACTTGCCCCGCAAAGCCATAGATGTAGCCCGCGCCGATATCCCGCTTTCTTTGCCTGTATCTCTGGATCATGAGTATGCTCGTATCATTCCGTTATCTGCGCGCGAACAAGCGTACTTCACGCAATATGGTGGCTCGGCGAAAAAGGCAAACTATGGGCAGCACAGCCTGATGATGGTGCGCAGTTCTGCGCCATTGCGCCATCTTCACGCGCCCGATGAATGTCTGCGCGGCCTTGGTATGACCGTTGAATATAAGGGCGCAATCTATGACACGATGCCAAGCGCCATATACAAAGCCACAGATCAAAGCGGTCAAAGCTATCGTATTGCTGTGACATTTATGCCCGACGACAAAAGTGCCATGACCACCAATGTATCGGAGGCCATCTGGCGCTGGATGCAAAAGCCAAATCAAACATGGACGGCCATCCAGCGTATCTCACCTTGGGATATGCCCAAAGATAAAACCGATCAATTCGACAACGCGCTTATGGCGGCGCTCGATATTACGCCCTCGGATGAAACAATAAAACTTGCAAATATCAAGGAGACAAATAATGAAACCTTTTAAAAGTCTATTAGCATGCTGCATTCTGGTGTTCACCTGTCCAAATATTGGCTATGCCGATATAACCGAAGAAATGGGCGGCACGATCGAAGCCGAAGTAAATGGCAAGCTTGTCCATTTTCCTGCTCTAAAAACTGATGTGAGGGCCGATATTCAAGGTGATCTTGCCACTGTTGAAATCGTACAGCTTTTTGAAAATCCTACCAATGAGCCAATGCATGCGCGTTACCTGTTTCCAATGAATAAGGACGCAGCCGTCTATGCGATGACGATGGAAGTAGGCGATGAAATCATCCGCGCAAAAATCAAGCGCAAGGAAGAGGCTAAAGCCACCTTTGAAAAAGCAAAAAGTGAGGGCAAGGCAGCCTCTCTCCTGACCCAGCACCGCCCTAACATGTTCACCCAGAAAATAGCTAATCTAATGCCGGGCATGCCGGTCAAGGTGATGCTCCGATACTCTCAAGTTGTTCCAAAAATAGATAATGCCTATGAGCTGGTTGTGCCCTTGGTTGTCGGGCCGCGTTATAATCCCCTTGGCATGGGTGAGGCGCCTGATATTATTGATGAGGGTAAATCCCATGGGAAGCAACGAAGCACCAGCCGCGGGAGCTTCGGAACATGGGAACTTGAAAATAAGGTAGAGTATCCAGAAGTGACTGGACTGACTCTGCCGGAAACAATTGATGCCGAACGTGTAGCCATAGAAGTGAAGCTCAATAGTGATATCCCTCTTGGCACGGTCTATAGCCAGACCCATGATATTCTAGTGAATGGCGGCGAGACAAACAAAGCCATAAGCCTTTCTGAAGGGCGCGTCATTGATAATGCAGATTTTGTCCTGCGCTATACACTGGGCGGAGAATATACCCAAGCCGGATTTTTAACCGCACAAAAACAAGGGCAAAATTATTTCAGCCTGATGATTGAACCGCCATCTATGCCGGATGATGCTTCGATCACGTCTCGCGAAATGGTGTTTGTGCTGGATACTTCCGGTTCTATGAATGGTCCGCCGATAGATGCAAGCAAAGCATTTATGCGTCACGCACTCCAGAATTTAAGAGCAGATGATTACTTCAGGATCATACAATTCGGTGATACAGCCAGTGAATATTCGGCAAACCCTGTTCGGGCCACAAAGCAAAATCTGGATGATGGCCTGTCTTATGTCGAAGGATTATATGCAAGCGGCGGAACAAATATCCCCTTGGCGGTCAGTCAAGCCTTTTCTGCACCTGAAGAAATAAATACAATGCGCATTGTAGTGTTTTTAACGGATGGATATATTGGAAATGAATCCAGTGTGTTACAACAAATATCAGGCATTATTGGAGATGCGCGTATATATGCCTTTGGTGTTGGCTCATCGGTTAACCGTTTTCTGCTCTCCGAGATGGGAAGACGCGGGCGTGGCTTTGCCAGATTCATTGATCCCACCGAAGATGTGAATGAGGTTGCCATCTCTTTGGCCCAAAAACTTAATGCACCTGTATTGACTGATATTGAAATTGATTGGGGTAATTTAACAGTTCACGATGTAACACCGGATATTATTCCTGATCTCTTCGCCGGAGATTCTATACGTATTCAGGGTCACTATGAGGGAAGAGGATCACATGACATCCGTATTAACGGACTTGTCAAAGGGCAAAAAGCATCGCTGCCACTGCAAGTCTCACTAGAATCTTCGAATAAAAAGAGCAGAGATGCCATTCCACTGATCTGGGCACGCAGCCGTATCGCTGATTATATGCGCCAGATCAATACACCGGATTATGTCCGTACATTCGACGAAAGTGATGATGCGCTAAAAGAAAAAGTGGTCAAGCTGGGCCTTGATTTCTCTTTAATCACAAAATGGACATCCTTTGTCGCGGTATCCGAAAAAATCGTCAATAAGGCGCCGGATAAAACAGAAGAAAAAGGTGTCGCTTTGCCGATGGTCAAGGGCGTCAGCAAACTCGCTTATGCCAATAATTTTTCCGGTGGGTCTGTACCCGAGCCGGCAACAACTGGCGGCCTTGTAATTTTGGGGGCAAGCGCCTTTGCCGCTCTGCGCCGCCGTCGTAAGAAAGCCGCTAATGATAATAAGGCGCGCCGAGTTTGTTTAACGGCTAAGTAGAGGTTTTTAGCTATGCTAAGTGAAGTTCTCTCCCAAATACAAAAATCCGCCAAAACCAAAATATACTCAATGATGGCTTTGCTGATTTTAGCCGATTTTCTATTCTATAAACAGGCAATAGGATGGGCAGCTGGACTGTTTGGTATAGTAATGGTGGGTTTTTATTTCCTTCATAATCAGGCAATATCAAAGTCACTCTGGGCTCAGATCATAACTATCCTGACCATTTGTCAGTGCTTGATTTTAATAGAAAAAAGCAGTGCCATGTCTCTTTGTCTTATGGTCTTGGGCTTGATGAGCCTTTCATTATTGAGGCGTGATGATTGGAAAAATAATGCAGCACTCTGGCTGGCTTATTGCCTCTTGTTTTTTGCAGGTTTTCTTTATCCGCTTAGAAGGTTAAATAATGCCTTAAAGAAATATCAAAGACGCTATGTGCTTCCTAATACTGCGGTGGTTTTTGTTAGGGGCTGGTTTTTGCCAATTGTATTTTCCTGTCTCTTCCTGTTTTTGTTTTCTCAAGCTAACCCGATTATCCAGAACTGGTTCAAAGATTTTGATGCAAGATGGGTATTTAGAGGGTTTACACTGTGGCGCGTTATTTTTTGGCTTGTCATGGCAGGACTGGTTTGTTCGGTAATCAGGCCTTGCCTTAAAATCCGCAGCAAAAGAAAAAAACAACAAGCCATATATAAAAAACAAGAGGAAAAAAGTTTTACCAAATGGGCTTTTACCAAAGAGGCCATTATCAGATCTCTGGTGATCTTCAATTTAATCTTTGCAGTTCAGACAATAATGGATATGGACTATCTCTGGTTAGGCAGAGCTTTGCCCGAAGGTTTTTCCTATGCCGAGTATGCTCATGATGGCGCTTATCCGTTGATTGTAACAGCATTACTTGCCGCCTTATTTGTTTTGATCACGCAAAGCTCTGATAAGGAAATATCAGAATCAACACTAATCAAAAAGTTGACCTATATATGGGTAGCTCAGAATATCTTACTCGTATTTTCGTCGATATACCGCACAGCTCTTTATGTCGAAATATATGCTCTGACGTATTTGAGGTTTGCAGCATTTATGTGGATGGGGCTAGTTGCTGCCGGATTAATCTGGATAATTCTGCGCAGCGTTTGGCAAAAATCCAATACATGGCTAATCAATGCAAATGTTATCACTTTGCTTGCAACACTATATATTACAAGCTTCATAAATATTGGCGGGTATATTGCACATTATAATGTTTTGCATTCAAAGGAAATGAAGGGAACGGGAGTTTCTCTGGATTTTGGATATCTAGAGCAAATTGGGGGCGCATCAATTCCATCTTTGGAAAAGTTACAGAAAAAAGGTGATATGCAGGCGATTAGTGTCATAAATCAGATTGCAAAGAACCTGAAGCACAATATGGACGATTGGCGGCAATGGACGTATAGTGAATATCGTTTATTAAAATATTTGCAAGATAGAAAACATGAAAACCCTCATGAAGGTTGGGTTTTAGGACAAGATTGAAATATGACCAGAACCATACTCGTCGTTGATGATGATCCGCATATCCGAGAAGTAGTTGTTTTCGCACTGGAAAATGCAGGTATGAAAACCAGTGAGGCCTCTGACGGTAAGGCAGCGCTGCAAGCAATGGAGCGCCAGAATTTTAACCTCGTGGTTCTGGACATTAATATGCCGGAACTCGATGGGCTTGAGGTCTGCAAAGAGCTTCGTAAAACCTCGGATATGCCGATTTTGTTTTTGTCCTCCCGTGATGAGGAAATTGATCGCATTATTGGTCTTGAATTGGGTGCAGATGATTATCTAACCAAACCCTTTAGCCCGCGTGAGCTAGTGGCACGGGTGAAAACGATCTTGAAGCGCACAGCCGCATCACAGCCTAAAACTGATCCGGGTAGCCAGAATGTGCTAGTGCATGGCGATTTACTGATTGAAACAGATAAGCATAAAGTTTCATGGGCCGGTAAGGCCATTGACTTAACCGCCAAGGAATTTGCCATTCTAGCAGGCATGGCACGCCAGCCCGAGCGTGTCTTTGACCGTGATCAGATTATGGATATGGCCCATGGCATAAACATGGTTGTCAGTGACCGCACAATCGACAGTCATATCCGCAATATCCGCCAAAAATTTGCAAAGCAAGGCTGCAATAATCTTATTACAACATTGCGCGGCGTGGGGTATAAGCTGTCTTTATGATTAAAAAACCCAAAGCCCGCATTCGCCTTCGCACGATTTTGCTTCTGGTTAATATCATGGTGCTGTTGCTGCCTCTGGCGGGATTATGGTTTTTTCGCATCTATGAAAATATGCTGGTGCAGCAAACTGAAAACGAACTGATATCGCAAGCCGCTGTGATTAGCGTCATGTATAAGCGCCACTTGCGCGATTATATCCCCGAAGGCGAAAGTTACGGCGTAGCAGTTGACCCGCTCAGCATTAACAATGTCGATGAGTATTATACGCCAATTTCACCGCAACTGGATTTATCAAAAACAACGATTTTACCCCCGCGCGGGGAGGGTGCTATCGGACGGGATGCCGCGCCCTATGCTTTGGCGGCCGGAGATATTCTGGCCTCGGTCATAGGGGATATCCAAAAAACCACACTCTCGGGGATTAAGGTTCTGGATTATGCAGGTGTTGTCGTCGCAGGGCGCACAGAAATCGGGCAGGATTTCTCTTTCTTACCTGAGGTCCGGCGCGCAATGCAGGGCTATTACACAAGTGTCATCCGCGAAAGAATATCCGATAATCCAGCCCCCGCCTTGGCATCGATCAGCCGCGGCACAGGTATTCGGGTGTTTATTGCTGTGCCGATTATTGAAAACGAACATGTCTGGGGCGTGGTGTATATTTCGCGCACACCGCAAAATATTTTGAAACATATCTATGCCGAAAAGGAAAAAACCCTGTTTGCGGCCTTTATACTGGTTTGTATGACCTTGGTGATAGCCTTGCTGACATCATACACGATTTCCCGCCCAATTCGTAAGCTGATCAACCGCACAGAGCGTTTTGCGAGCGGAGATAGCACAGCGCTGGATGATAAGCATTTAACAGGCGTTCAGGAAATCGAGCTTCTTTATGAAAGCTTTGGTCATATGGCAAAATCCTTGAATGAGCGCTCGGATTATATCCGTGATTTTGCCATGCATGTATCTCATGAGTTCAAAACCCCGATCACAGGCATTCAAGGCTCTGCCGAGTTAATGCTGGATCATCTTGAGGATATGGAACGCAGTAAAAAGAAGAAATTCCTGTCTAATATCATAGCAGATTGTGACCGTTTGAAAAAACTGGTGACACGGTTGCTGGAGCTTGCGCGCGCCGATAATCCATCCGCCAAGGATGAACATTGTCATGTGTATGATGTTCTGGAGAAAGTGCGTGGCGCGTTTTCCGCTGTTAAGAATTTTGAAGTCCTCTTAAAAGGTGAACCGGATTTTATAGCCAAAATCTCTAGCGAAAATTTAGAAACCATATGTATTAATTTATGCGATAACGCTTATCAGAACGGGGCTAGTCGCCTTGAAGTCAATATAAAACGATGCGATGCAGAAATAATTATTGCCTTTGCGGATGATGGCAATGGTATATCAGACGCTAATAAATCAAAAATCTTCACGCCCTTTTTCACGACAAGGCGACAAGAAGGCGGCACAGGGATGGGGCTTGGTATTGTCTCTTCGATCCTCAATGCCCATGAGGGAGCAATTGATCTTATTGATGCAGATATGGGTACAATCTTTGAAGTCAGATTGAAGCTGCACAAATAATAAACATTAGCATTTTTGACATAAAGTATTGTTTTTATTAAATAATTAGAGTTCTTCTATTTGCTCATATTCGGGTATAAAAACCCGCCAGTCAAATTCTGCCTCGATTTTGGTCTTGAGCGCGGCTGAGGCTTCCGGCTCGCCATGTGTCAAAAATGTTTTGCGCGGGGCTTCACGGAAATTGCGTAACCATGATAGAATTTCGCTATAATCCGCATGAGCCGATATATTATCAAGCATATCAATTTCCGCGCGCACCTTATACATATCGCCATGGATTTTAATCTCTGTTTCGCCCTTATCCAGACGGTCACCGCGCGTACCTGCGGCTTGATATCCAGCCAACAAAACAGTATTACGTGGGTCCCCAATAAAGTGTTTAAGATGATGGAGAACGCGCCCACCTGTTGCCATGCCGCTCGCAGAAATAATGATGGAGGGCATGCCGTTATTCTTGCTGTAAATGGCTTTTGATTGCTCGACACTTTGTGTGTAATACACACTACTGCACACTGCGGCGCATAGATCATCGGATAAGCGGTGTTCATTGCCATGTTCCTTCAGAAGCTTGGTCGCGCTAATCGCCATGGGGCTGTCGAGATAAACCGGAATATCAGGAATGCGCCCCTCATGTTTAAGCATATAAATATAATACATCAGGCTCTGTGCACGCCCAACAGCAAAGGCTGGAATCACAACTGTACCACCACGCGCCGCCGTTTTTCCTATGATGCCTTCAAGTTGTACAAGTGGATCAATATCCTGATGAAGCCGATCTCCATAAGTCGATTCAAGAACCAGATAATCTGCCTCTTGAATTTTGGCTGGAGGATTCATAACCGGATCATGTATCCGTCCCAGATCACCGCTAAACAGGATATTCGTCTGGCCGTCACTGATACTAACGCAGGCCGCGCCCAGAATATGGCCCGCATGGTGCAAGCGGAAACGCAGAAACTCACCCAGCGGATGTTCATCGCCAAAAGTAACGGGCTTGATCTGCTCCAGCGCCGCAAAAGCATCATCCTTGGTATAGAGCGGCAAGGCAGGCTTATGCTTCGAATAGCCATAGCGATTGGCGCGCTCTGCATCTTCTTCGTGGAGGTGTGCACTATCGGGCAATAAGATGTCACATAAATCTGCTGTGGCTGAGGAGCAGTAAACCGGCCCCTTAAAGCCATTTTTTACAAAAAGTGGTAAATAGCCACTATGGTCAATATGCGCATGGGTCAGGATCACCGCATCAATCGATGCCGGATTAATTGGCAAATCATCCCAGTTTCGCTCGCGTAATTCCTTTAAGCCCTGAAATAGCCCGCAATCAATCAGGATTTTCTTACTTCCATCTTCAAGGAGATATTTTGAGCCTGTCACAGTGCCTGTAGCACCTAAGAATGTTAGTTTCATCTCTTTACCCGATCTTATGTGTTGACCATGCAAACCATAACGCAATTGCAGCCAGAGCCAAGGAAAATATACGTCTTATGATCTTGCGTCTTTGATTATTCTCAAGAAAGCGTTGCACAGCCGCGCCAAGCATAACAATCGAGCTGTGCATGATTGTGGCAACGGCAACATATGTAATGGTCAGAATGATGGCCTGTGTAATCGCCGAGCCGGCCGAACTGATATAGGCGGGTAAAATGGCAATATAAAAAACCGCCGCTTTTGGGTTCAGGAGGTTTACAATCAAGCCGCGCTTGAAATATTTTGCATGTATCTCGAAACCATCCGAATTGGCTGGTGAAGTTTCAGGCTCTTCGCGCCATGTATCCCAAGCCAGCCAAAGCAGATATAAAACCCCGCCAATGCGTAAAATCTGATAGGCCAGATCAGAGTTCAAAATCAGCGCGCCAACCCCAAGCGCCGCCGCGATTCCGATAATAAAAAGCCCCAGAGCAATCCCGATTGTTGCCGCAAATCCAGCCCTGCGTCCGCGATCAGCACTAAGCACCGCCAGATACGCCATGTTCGGTCCGGGCGTTGCCTCGATAATCACACAGGTTACAATAAAAGAAATGTAAACTGTAAAGGACATTGATGAAGGATTTCCCTTTTGTTTTTATAGTCTCCAGCGTAATTTATACGCGCAAAACCAAAGGAAAGAAACTGAAATGAATAAGGATGCTGATTTCACTTTATTGCATGGTGCGCGCGGATACCTCTCGGATTTAGGCCGATCGGTCAAAATCTGGAGGGAATTCCATATGGGCTTTTCAAAGCTTAGAAAGGTTAAAAACTGTGTCACATTTTTTGGCTCGGCAAGATTCAAGGAAGATCACGAATATTACAAACTCGCTTATGAGACAGCCCATAAAATCGGATCAGCAGGTTTTTCAATCATGACAGGCGGCGGCCCAGGTATCATGGAGGCCGCAAATAGAGGCGCAAGAGATGCAGGAGCACTATCTATTGGCTGCAATATTATTCTACCAAGAGAGCAAACTCCGAACCCGTATCAGGATATTTCCCTGAAATTCGACCATTTCTTTGTTCGCAAAGTCATGCTGCTCAAATACTCCAGCGCCTTTGTCCTACTACCCGGAGGATTCGGTACGATGGATGAGATATTTGAAACAGCCACCTTGATGCAAACGGGAAAAATCTGTGACTTTCCGGTTGTTGTCATGGGAAATAATTACTGGAAGGAAATGCAGCCCTTTATCCAAAAAACCATGCTAGAGCTTGGTACGATCGATGAAAAAGACTTTCGTTTTGTCAAAATGACCGATGATCCGCAGGAAGTTCTGGATATTGTAAAAGTCCCTCATGACTGCTGGATGGTATGAGTTTTCCATATAGTGTTCATGTTCCGTTTCACGTGAAACGGTTCGTATCCAAAAGAATATATTTACATAATAAATATTACACGTTAAAATAGTTGACTAAGTGGTCAATTATTTCGTATCTAATAAACACAGCAAAAGGGAAAACTTATGGGACGAGCTCCGACCGATACAAAGCAAAAGCTTATTGAGACAGCGATAGAGCTGATTTGGCGCGAAAGTTATAACGGCGTCAGTGTTGATGAAATCTGTAAAAAAGCAGACGTAAAAAAGGGTAGTTTTTATCACTATTTCCCGTCCAAAGCGCATTTGGCCGTTGAAACCATGGATTCATGCATGGAAGAAACAAAAATAAAATATGATGATATTTTCTCGCCTGTAAGAACGCCAATTGAGCGTTTTCAGCTTATGGTCCAGCATGTTATTGATCAACAAAAGGAGATTTTGGCTGAACTCGGTCATGTTTGCGGCTGTCCTTTTGCTACGCTGGGCTCTGAAATGGCGGCGCAAGAAGGCGAAATAGGCCAAAAAATCAATGAGATTTGCGCAAAGAAAACAGCTTATTATCAAAGCACTCTCAGGGATTTGCGTGCACAAGGTCTGGTCGATACGGATATTAACATTGCCGTAAAAGCTGACGAAATTTTCTCGTTCATTATAGGGCAATTAATCATGGCCCGCATAAAGAATGACTTGAGCTTCATAGAAGATAATCTGGAAAAGGCGCTTTTTGACCTGATCGGGGTTAAAGCGCCATTAGAAAACAAGAATGCCAAACCAAAGGAATTGACTGGTTAGTTTATAAATTTAAGGAAATGCCATGAAACAGTTTAGATATATTTTAGCCTCATTTTTATTTATCGCCGTGGTCGCGGCAATAGGCTTCAAATTTTATAATGTGCCAAAAGCCGTAGCATCTGAAGGCGGTGAAGCTGCGCCAGAAGCGCCGCAAGCCATGCCCGTAGATATGGGCATTGTAAAAGCTGAAAATATTCAAATCTGGAAGAATTTCTCAGGCCATGTGGTTGCGGTTAACCAAGCTGAAATCCGTCCTCAGGTTAGTGGACGTATTACCGAGATCCGCTTTGAAGACGGGCAACATGTCGAAAAAGACGACGTTCTGGTTGTGATTGACCCCAGACCCTATGAAGCCAGCTTAAATCAGGCACAAGCCGAATTGGAAGCAGCAAAAACACAAGCGGCTTTGGCTGAAAAAGAGTATCAACGGGCAAAGAAGCTTATTCAAAGGCAGGCGATCTCGCAAAGCTTGATGGATGAGCGCACAAATAGCCGTCAAGCTGCCGCAGCCTCTGTCCAAAGCGCACAGGCTAGATTGGAAATTGCGCAGATCAATCTTGATTATGCCCATGTCAAAGCCCCGATCAGCGGTAAAGTCAGCCGAGCGGAAATCACGGAAGGGAATCTTGTGCAAGCTGGAATGAATGCACCTCTATTAACTTCTATTGTCTCTGATGATTCTGT
>DCKO01000014.1 GCA_002320665.1 Micavibrio sp. UBA1672 | reverse complement strand
GGATTCTATCAAGGATTATAGCCTCTCAGTATCCTCAGAATCGCTCATAAACGGCTCCTCAGTGCCTCAAATAGAGGAAGGCGGTCTCGAGATAGAAGAAACCTTTAAAAGTGCCTCAGCGGGCTTTAAATCGTGGAATGCCACAGACGTACAGCTGCGCGCCGAAGCCATTGAGCGTTTCGCTGACCTGCTGGAGCAAAACCGCGATGAGCTTATGGGGATTTTGACCTATGAAGCAGGAAAAACCTTAGCCGATGGCCGTGATGAAGTCCGTGAAGCAGTGGATTTCTGTCGCTATTATGCAGCGCTCGCCAAGGAGGCATACAGCTCAGGGGGGCAGAAAATGCGCGGTTATACAGGGGAAACCAACCATTTAGTCCATGAAGGGCGCGGCGTGTTCGTCTGCATCAGCCCGTGGAACTTCCCGCTCGCCATCTTCACAGGCCAGATCGTGGCGGCGCTGGTCGCGGGGAACGCTGTGATCGCCAAACCCGCCTCCCAGACCCGCAAAATCGCAAGGCGTACAGTCGAGCTGATGCATGAAAGCGGCATTCCAAAGGATGTGCTTCATTTGCTCAATGTCGGCGGTAAAATCGGCAGCCGGATAGTTTCTCACCCCAAGGTGGCTGGAGTTGCCTTCACCGGATCGACGGCAACCGCAAAACACATCCAAAAAGCTCTGGCAGAGCATAACGAAGCCATCGTGCCGATGATCGCCGAGACTGGTGGGCAAAATGCCATGATCGTGGATTCCTCGGCGCTGCTGGAGCAAGTCGTCGATGATGTGCTGATCAGCGCCTTTGGTTCGGCAGGGCAGCGCTGTTCGGCGCTTCGCGTTCTGTACGTACAGGAAGATATCGCTGATAATCTGCTGGAATTACTGAAAGGCGCTATGGCAGAGCTCAATATAGACGAGCCATGGAAGCTGGAAGCTGATATTGGACATATTATTGACCAAAAAGCAAAGGCGATACTGGAAGCGCACGAAAATTTCTTGAGGGAAAACTGTACGTTTATTGCTGAAGCCAAAATCAATGAGGATGTGCAGGATAAATCCCTGTATTTTGCGCCCATAGCCTATGAAATCCCGTCACTTTCAATCCTGAAAGAGGAAATCTTTGGCCCCGTCCTTCATGTTATCCGCTATAGCGCCGAAGATCTGGGCAGCGTCATTGAGGAAATCAATGCCAGTTTCTATGGCCTGACCTGCGGTGTGCATAGCCGCATTCAAACCACGCAAGAACAGGTTTCAAGAGGCGTACGCGCCGGAAACCTCTATGTAAACCGCTCTATGATCGGGGCAATTGTCGGCGTGCAGCCCTTTGGCGGCATGGGATTTTCGGGCACAGGGCCAAAAGCTGGTGGACCGGATTATATCAAGTCCTTTGGTGTGGAGAAGAATATCTCCATCAACACGACGGCAATGGGCGGAAATACAAGCCTTATTATGCTTGATGGGGATTGATTTTGCGCCGCCTTAAGGGTAATTCTAATGCGTACAGATAAAAATCAGGAGCAAAAACCATGAAAATTCTACTGGTCGGATCAGGCGGACGCGAACATGCACTGGCTTGGCGCTTAAAGCAATCTCAAAGCTGCACGCATCTCTATTGCGCCCCCGGTAATGCAGGGATTAAGGATCAGGCAGAATGTATTGATATTTCCGTCAGTGAAATTGATAAGCTTGTGGAATTTGCCAAGAACAAGGCCATTGATCTGGTTGTGGTCGGCCCCGAAGCGCCCTTAGTTGATGGTCTGGCGGATAAGCTCAAAGCCGAAGGCATCCCTGTTTTCGGGCCAAGTGCCGCTGCCGCGCAGCTTGAAGGCTCGAAAGGCTTTATGAAGGATATCGCCAAGAAATATAATATCCCGACTGCTGCCTATGGACGCTTTACCGATCTGGAAGAGGCCAAAGCCTTTATCCATGTTACAGGCGCGCCGATTGTTGTAAAAACCGATGGTCTGGCCGCTGGTAAGGGTGTGATTATCTGTAACACCACACAACAAGCTGAAGCTGCCGCCGCAGAAATGCTAAGCGGTGAAGCTTTTGGCAAGGCAGGCATGGAAATCGTGATTGAAGAATTTCTGGAGGGCGAAGAAGTGAGCTATTTTGCCCTTGCGGATGGGAAAACAATCCTTCCGCTGACCAGTGCACAAGACCATAAACGTGTTGGCGATGGTGATACAGGCCTGAATACGGGTGGGATGGGGGCGTACTCGCCGGCCCATATCATGACCGAGGAATTGGAGCAGGAAATCCTTGATAAGCTGATCCAGCCAACGATTGACGGCATGAAGGCAGAAGGCTGTGCCTTCACAGGTGTACTCTTCGCCGGAATCATGGTGAAAAACGGACGGCCTGTTTTGCTGGAGCATAATGTACGTTTCGGCGATCCTGAATGTCAGGCTTTGATGATGCGTATGGATTGTGATCTGGCCCATATTTTGATGATGGCGGCGCAAGGCAAGCTGGAAGAGGCGCAAGGCCATGTGAGCTGGAATGAAAATCCAGCCCTGTGCGTGGTGATGGCGGCGAATGGCTATCCCGGTGATTACGAGAAAGGTACACTGATCCAAGGCATTGAAAAAGCGAACGAAGTTGATGGGGTGTACGTGTTCCACGCAGGCACAAAAGAGGGTGAAAATGGTGAGGTTTTGAGTAATGGCGGGCGCGTACTTGGCGTAACCGCTATGGCATCCTCAATCGCTGAAGCCCAAGCACAAGCTTATAAGGCTGTGGATTTGATCAATTGGCCCGAAGGGTTCTGCCGCCGCGATATCGCTTGGCGCGCCCTGAAAGCACAGGAAGAAGCGGCATAGGCTTTATATGAATATAGAGCTTTTTCTTTCTAAAAAGGGGCATCTGGTCTTCACCTGTCACGGTGAGTTCGATAACCCGATTGATCATATTACCTTGAATCTGAAAACAGGCGTTGTGACGTTTATTTTCGCGCCTGATTTCGAGACATGGGAACCTAATTGCACGGTCGATCTGGAAGTTTGTAAATTGATCGGAAATCAACTATATTGTGTACTTGGATATTTTAAAGATAATAAGCTGACTGCAAGCGAATATGTACGTTTAACATGTCAAGGCTAGGCAAAGGGTAAAAGAGGTGTGATCATGGGCGCAAAACAACCAGAATTCGAAGAAAATCCAGCAACAGAAGTTTTAATGGCTGTCACAGAATCCTATTACGTGCAGGTCATTCAGGATGAGGAAATCACATCCAACGCAGCCAGCGCCAAAACCCTTGAGGATTTGAGCATGAATGCGCATAAAACCTCGGAAAACCATTTACAACAGCAGATCAAAAATGAGGGTCAGTCTGTTGTGCAAACCGTGAGCGCCGAAAATGCCTCAAGCGAGGAGGCCTATAATTCCAACATCAACCGCGCCAAACAGCATGATACCGAGGCCGAAAACCACCATGTAATCGCTCATAGCTCGGCGAATAAAGGCGCGGAAGATGCCGCAAAGGCGCAGGCGATGCAACGCGTATCCATGATACAAAGAGCAGTGATGGAGGAAAATCAGCGCTCGGTCACGGCGATGAAAGAGATTGAAAACCGCACCTTGGCGGTCGTTGAAGAGGAAATGATCAAGGCAGGCGCTGTGCAAGACAGCTCCGGCACAGATACCGCCCAGACAGGGCTGGATATGGAATCCGACCTACAGAAACTCGCCGCAGGTACCTCCCCGACTGGCCCTAAAATGGCTTAGAGTTTAGGGTGGAGTGGTTAAAGAATTGTTTGGAAAACTTTTTAGAAGAAAGCTTACTAATCAAGAAAAAGACCAAAAGGAAAAGGAATGGTACGATTTTAAGTTCCGTGCCATAGAATCTATTTTAGGCAAACCGCATGATAATATCATGCATTCTCTCATTTCTTTCTACGCAGGAGGAGCATTGCATCTCCATTATTACCCAAATGGTATAGAAGGAACAGGAATAGTAACCAAAGAATTATCTACCTTATATGGAACCGAGTACGGAGATAGTCCAAAAAACAATACGTACGATCATTATGAACTGGTGATGTTTACAAAAGAAGCCATAGAGGTCGGCAATACTTTTGATGTGAAAACACAATACTCGGGCGCAGAAAAAAATATAAGATCGCTTTTAAATACGGTTGCAAGATTCAGCTTTGAAGCAACTCTAAATCCAAACGAAACATGTGAATTTCCGGAAAGTTTTGAAGAAATAGGCGGGAAATGTTTGATTTTTGATAGCTATGGAGACGCTGTAGGTGGTTTTGGTTTAATGCTGGTCATAGAAATATTTCGCAGCGAAATGAAATTTGCCATGGAAAATAGTGGCACGGCACTACTCTCAAAATTAAAAGAGAGCGGATATTATCCATATTCAGATATGGATCGTGATCCAGTAGTCTAGATTCTAAACCGACTCTTTCGGCTTTTTATCACCTTTGCTGGAACCCTTTCCCTTCTTGGCTTTGGCGTCTGTACGTGCTTTTTTCTCGTCCCTATAGGTAAAGGTAAACTTGCCCTCATCCTCATCGAAATCGATAATCGCCAGACCGCCTTTTTGCAAGTCTCCAAACAGGATTTCCTCCGCCAGAGGCCGCTTGATTTTTTCCTGTATGATACGCCCCAGCGGACGCGCACCCATTGTTACGTCATAACCTTGTGTGGCAAGCTCGTGACGGGCAGTTTTGCTAAGGTCAATCACCACATTCTTATCAGAAAGCTGCGCTTCTAATTGTATGATGAACTTATCAACCACGCGCTCGACTGTCGCGGGTTTCAAATTCTGGAAAGGCACAATCGCATCCAGCCTGTTGCGGAATTCCGGCGTGAAGGTCTTGGTGATCGCCTCATTATCTGCATAATCCATATCGCCAACCTCGCGGCCAAAGCCAATCGGCTTCTTCGCCATATCGGACGCGCCCGCATTCGTGGTCATGATCAGGATAACATTGCGGAAATCAATGGTTTTGCCGTTATTATCCGTCAGTTTCCCGTAATCCATCACCTGCAAGAGCAAATTAAACAGATCGGGATGCGCCTTTTCAATCTCGTCCAGCAAGAGCACACAATGCGGGTGCTGGTCGACCTTATCGGTCAGCAAACCACCCTGATCAAACCCGACATAGCCTGGCGGCGTGCCGATCAGACGCGAAACGCTGTGGCGCTCCATATATTCGGACATATCAAAGCGGATAAGCTCCGTGCCCAGAGATTTTGAAAGCTGGCGCGCGACTTCGGTTTTACCAACACCGGTCGGGCCGCTAAATAAGTAACATCCAATCGGCTTTTCCTCATCCCGCAGGCCAGCCCGTGCCATTTTGATCGAATCCGAAAGCACATCAATGGCTTTATCCTGATCAAAAACAAGGGTTTTGAGGTCACGCTCAAGATTTTGCAGCGCCTCACGATCATTTTTACTCACCGTCGCAGAAGGAATGCGCGCAATCGCAGCAATCACATCTTCAATATCTTTCTGACCAATAGTCTTGCGACGTTTTTCCTCAGTCACCAGCATTTGCGCTGCGCCAACCTCATCGATGATATCAATAGCCTTATCCGGCAATTTGCGCTCGCCGATATATTTCGCCGAAAGCTCTACAGCTGTTTTCAGGGCCGCCTTGGTGTATTTCACCTTGTGGTGCTCTTCGTAATAGGGGCGCAAACCCTCCAGAATTTTCACAGCATCTTCAATGCTCGGCTCATACACATCAATTTTCTGGAAACGACGCACTAGGGCGCGGTCTTTTTCAAAATGATTGCGGTATTCCTTATAGGTGGTCGAGCCAATACATTTCAAATCGCCGCTCGATAGGGCAGGTTTCAAGAGGTTTGAGGCATCCATAGCCCCGCCACTGGTCGCGCCAGCGCCAATAATCGTGTGAATTTCGTCAATAAACAAGACCGCATCATCAATCTGCTCTAATTCCTGTAGCACATTCTTAAGGCGCTCTTCGAAATCCCCGCGATAACGCGTACCCGCTAGCAAAGCCCCCATATCAAGGGAGTAAATCACAGCCGCTTGAAGGACTTCAGGCACATCCTGCTCGGCAATGCGTTTGGCTAAACCTTCGGCAATGGCTGTTTTACCTACGCCCGGATCACCAACATATAAAGGATTGTTCTTGGAGCGGCGGCACAAGATCTGGATCGTACGCTCAACCTCTTTTTCACGGCCAATCAGCGGATCAATCTTGCCCTTCATGGCTTTGTCATTCAGATTCACGCAATACGCATCCAGCGCCTCTTTGCCAACGCGAATTTCCTGTTCTTCTTCAACGCCTGTCGGCGCTTTCTCACTGGCCTTCTTATCCGGCACTTTCGCAATCCCGTGAGAAATATAATTCACCGCATCAAAACGCGTCATATCGCGTTCCTGCAGATAGAATACAGCTGTACTCTCCCGCTCGGAGAACAAGGCAACCAGCACATTCGCACCTGTGACTTCCTCACGGCCCGAAGACTGTACGTGTATGGCTGCGCGCTGGAGTACGCGCTGGAAAGCATTGGTGGGCTTTGATTCATCAATATTTGGATTGATAATATCGCCCAGCTCATGATCGATATAATGCATCACGACAGCGCCGAGTTCCTCCAGATCAATTCCGCAAGCACGCAAAACCGCCATGGCATCCTGATCACTGAGCAAAGCCAGTAAAAGATGCTCCAGCGTTGCAAATTCATGCTGCTTCTCATTGGCGATTGCTAAAGCGCGGTGCAAAGTTTGTTCTAGATTTCTGGAAAGCATGGGCAGCCCTCTTTCAATTCAAGATTGTAAAATTTGTGCATATATTAAATGATAACACACATTTTTCACTCTTACTATTAAAGGTTTTGTTTAAGATTACACTAATATTCGTATGATTTTTAAGTAATGTTACTATCTTTTTACGAGCTTGCAAGAGGTGCGTTGTTTTTATAGGCGTGACCAGAGGGTAATAAGCTTGCCATATCATATTTATGCGCCAGATATCCCTCGATTTTTTCCTTACGCGTACCATAGAATATGCCTGTCCCTGTAATGACTTCGGATATATCGCCATCATAATGAAATCCGCCAGCCACAGCATATTGCCCAATGGCAAAATTTCCGGCAATCCCGTTTCGTGTCACAGCCCCCGAGGTCTCGCTGCCACCATTTAGGGAGATATATTGCGTGGTTGCGCCAGTGCCCTCTACGCGCGCGGCCTGTATGACATATGATCCTGAAACCGGAGAGGGATGAAGCAAGTTTGTATCACCGAAATCAACACCTTGATTAAAAATATAGGCGCGGTTTTTAGAGGCGCCAGATCCCTGATTTCCAGCAATAATCTGAGAGGCTTGGTTCGTGGTATCAGGTTTGTGGAAGGCGACAATCCATAAGCGTCCAAAAGGGTGTATGCTTCCCCCATATTCAAGCCCATTATTCACACCATCAAAGCGCGCCGTGATAGGTGGGCCGGCAATATAGGTGGGCGGGTTGGTCGGCTCATTCACATGAATGTTATTCCCCGACTTATCCGTCCAATTATTAACATTGCCGCTATTATCGACAATGCTGTCATCGCTATGCCATGTTGAAATATCGTAAATATAATACGGGGAATAAGCGGCAAGCGGGTCGCTGGCGGCTCTGGCCATAATGGTGCCCATCTCATTTAATCCCGTTTGATTATAATGTAGATTATCAGTCATTTTACCCTCAGCAGGGAAATATTTGGCATCGGAATAAACGACATAGGCGTAAGAGATATTCGAGGCCGCCGCAATCTGGGCATTGCCGATATCGCTATATTCTGTATCGAGTAATCCATCATTCTGTCGTCCCAATTCCGAGATAAAGAAGTTATTGATCCCGAGATCGGTTTTGTAATTCGTGATCAAGGTCTCGAATTCAGCTTGGTAAAGGCCGGCCGTAATCGTTGTACCATTTGTCCCTATTGCATCGGTTTCACCTTGCGCCCATAGGACATTGATTGAATTGATCCCCGGCGTAAAATTGTCATCCAATGTGGTAAACGCATTGCTCGCAGCAGTAACGCTGTCATTATAAAGTGTACCTGTTGTTGACCAGTTTGGCGTGCCTGTCGCCGATAAAAGCCCTGTACCACCTGTGGCTTGCTCGACAAATACGGCTGTACGTCCTGTAATAGAAAACCATTCATTGGCAAAGGCGGGCCATGCACTGCCTGTACTCGCTCCGCCAACCGGATCGGATAAGGCTGCTATTGTGCCGCCACTACCGACCAGATAGCCTGCCCCTTGTGTAAGAGCGGGGCTTTGGGCGCTATCGCCGCGACCTTCCGAATTACTCTGTCCGGTAATCAGGAAGAAATCGTAAGTGCTCGACAATCCTGCCCATTTCGCAAGGAAATTATTCTGGATGGTTTTAGTCTCGCTGAGGGTATTGGCGCGGTCAAAGACTAGTATCTCACCAATAAGTCCCATAAAATTCTGCTCATCGCCGATATTACGCCTTAAGGCCCCTATGGTGAATTGATCAAAGGAAACCGTATCTGTATCGCTGCCGACATTGTGAACCACTTTGACGCCGTCAAACCAGACTGTAACAGCTGTACCTGTGTGAAGTACCGAGACAACATGCGGGTTTAAATCAGCTGCAACTATAGTGGTTATTGATTGGTTCCCACTATCGTCTCTCTTGGTGAAAATGAAGTCACCATTATAAATCCCAAACCAGAGTAAAGGCAAAGTACCAGATGTATCACCAAAACCTGCAATGACTTGTGTGCCACTGGTCGAAGATGTAGCCTGAAAGCTGAGATGCATGGAAAGGGGCTTATCATGGCCCGCTGGATAAGAAGACAGGGAATCACTGCTCAGGAATGTACTGCCATCAAAGCTTAAGGCATTTACCCCGTTCATATTGGCAATCCCCGTAGAGGGGCGATCTGCACCGCTGGACAGCGCATGAAAACCATTATCGGATAAATCATCAATCTGTGAGACAAGTGCATCCGCCGCCGTAATTGTCGTATCATCGGCAGGGTTTACCCAAAAAACGAGATTAGATATATCCTTGTATGAAAAAGACTTCAGGGCTGAACTCACAGCGTTCATCCCGCGACCTAAACGTATTAGCATGATTTTTCTCCTGAAAAAGTAAAAACCGCTCCGGTGGGGTCAGAGCGGTTTTGTGTGGACGGAATTCTGGTGTTTATGGCTAAAATCCTAGCCAAGATTTTCTACAATGTCAAGGAATTTTTTCCTAGTGTATGTTGTTTACGTATGAAATAGACAGAATTTCAATTGAAACATAGGCAGGTTTTAGTATTAATTTGATCTCATTATATGCCGTTGTAGCTCAAGTGGTAGAGCCACGTATTCATAATGCGTGGCTAGGGTATTCAAATCACCTCAACGACACCAAAATCACTTTTCAGCCTCTTGACCTAGAACCTTATTCATCAATTCAAAGTTTTCATCACTCGTTTTATTGGAAATCGTGCGGTAGAGATAAGCAGCCTTTCCATAGGCCAATAACTGGTTATTATCAGTGATAATTTCGCCGAATGCAGCATATTCACTCAATTGTTGTGGGGTCATGAAAATAGCATCTTTTACTTCATCTGCACTCATATCACGCTGTATATCACGCAAGAAACCAGGAAATGATGTTGTTAAATCAGCATTAGGGTTTTTGCTTCCAATCAAAATGCCTGTTTGTGATGGAGGGTCAATCCACATAATCGTATTTGGGAATACTTCCGAAAAAGTTTTGGTAATTGAGGCACTATAATGTGGTGTTACAAGATGAAACGGCATCCACTGGGCAATCATGCCGTCATTTCCTAATTTTCTATGTGCTAGTTCGTAAAATTCCTTAGAATATAGTGAATTGACGCCCGCAAAAGTTGGTGGCATAGGCTCAAGTGTTATTACGTCATATGTTTGGTCTGTACGTCTCATAAAAGCTCGCCCATCCATCGCAACCGTATTAACTGTGGGGTCTTCTACTACGTTTTGATTAGCAGAGAAATGATGTGCCAGACGAAAAATATTTTCATTAATATCAACAATATCCATATGTTCTGGCTGTTCATTACGAACGGCATTGGCTGTTTGGCCTGTACCGAAACAAATCACAAGAGCATTCTTAGGATTAGGATGCATAAGCATGGGTAAATGTCCCATCCATGGCATATAATGGAGGGTACCTAACTTGCCTTTTTGGCCTGCCTGACCAGTTGCTATAAAACCATCAATAAACAAAAAACGTTGCTTTTGATTATATTCGACAACAGATAATGTAGCATCAGGGCCTTCGAAAACCTCTATAATTTCTACAGGGCCAGATGGTGGTAAAAGATTTGTTCCTTGTACGCGCGTACGCCCTACACCTGATTCAAATAATATTGCTAGGAATAAAAAAGAAATCGTAAGCGCAATAAAAACAAGCTGTTTACGCCGAGACATTAGATAAAGGCCACCAAGGACTATTATAATTCCGGTTAACCATGATGTACGTGCAAAACCTATAGTTGGAAGAAGGACCCATCCTCCTATAAGAGCACCAAATATAGCTGCGCACGCATTCACCCCATATAATGTACCCCAATTTGAAGTATTACTGTGATCATCCAAAATCCATGGTAAGGCCGAACCAAGAAACAAAACGGGTAACCCTATTACAAAAAGCGTGATACCAAACCATTGAATATAAAGTTGAAGTGGGCTTTCGGATCCAACTTGTATGAATAAATCAAAACGCTCAACAATAGGGGTAATAATTAAAATAGCTAACCCGGCACAGCATATCAAATGCCCTAATTTTACACGACCTTTCTTTAAAGCAGGGGCTATTTGTGCTCCTAAACCCAGAGCCAATAAGACACAAGAAAGCATAATGGCAAAAGCCTCGGTGGTGCTTTTGAAAGCGGCAGTAAAGGAACGAAACCATGAAACCTCAAGCAAGAACGTTGCAAACCCTGTAATGAATACAATAAGATACGAGGCCTTTAATGGAACTTGTGGAGAAAAAGTGACTGTGGCTGTGCTATCTGCATTATGTTTTTCTCTCAAGGCTAAGGATTCTTGAGGGCTCATAAACCAAGCAGCCATACCGACAAGAAAGTTAATGCAGGCTATAAAAAGAATTGTACCGCTTATCGTAAGAGAGGGGATTAGCAAGAAAGCAGCCAGTAAAACACCTGCTGCAGCGCCGAGCGTATTCAATCCGTATAATATGGCGATTGATATTTGAAATTGTCTTCCAATTAACCCTAAAACCGGTAGTGTAGCCCCCATAGATATGGTTGGTAAGCCAAGTGCTACAACAATGCCTAGAGCATGAACCAAAAAGGCGCTCTCTGGTTCTATGGCATAAGCCCAGCTATCAAGTCTTTCGATCATGGCAAATATAAAACCAAGACCTAAGCCGCAAATACCAATAATAATTTCTAATACGGCATAAAACCGCAAAGGGTGCTTTGGATTTCTGTGTTTCAAAAATTCGCCCATGAGAATAGAGCCAAGACACATTCCGCCCATAGTGGCAGCCAGAGTTATGGCTGTACCCCAAGCAGAAACACCTAAAGCCAAAGATGATTTAATTTGCCAGATTGTTTCCCATGAGAGAGCGGCCAACCCCGAAAAGAGTACAAGAAGTTTGATTTTTAAGGCTTTTTCCATAGGATTTCTTATTTGTGTGTCTATTTTAAATTCGCCAAACACGTTAGCAAAAAAGAAATTTCTTTCCTATCTTTTTGTTTTTTACCGTTTATACGATTTGAAGGATATCACTTTCGGCAAAGATAGGACCAACCGACAAGCCCAGACTATCATACAAAGCTTGCGGGACGCTGATACCACCAAGGTAAAGTTCCCCGACATAAGGTATTACATTTTCATCATACAATCCGGTTTTGGGCAGGGCGAGTGTCAGGGTTGCGGCGGCTTTGATAGATGGCTGATATAGCGCGCCATCACCGGAATTTATGCCCGATGGATTATCAACAGCGAGGATAGGAACGCCGGAAGTATTCGCATAAGTGATAAGATCGCCTGTGAGACCATAAGGTGCACCTTTAAGGCTAAATCCGATGAGACCATCAATGATTAAATCAAAGTCTTGGGTTTTTAAGCTATCAAGATCAGCCGTAGTATCTGTGCCCTTAATATTCATAACGCATAGAGCATCAAGATGTTGTTTGGTCAGGCCGCTTATCTCTTCTGGTGGTTTGCTTAAGGCTACGCTCACATCCGCGCCCCAATTCGCAAGCATCCTTGCCGCCACCAAGGCATCACCGCCATTACCGCCATTTCCCGAGAGCGCAAGTATTTTCTTATCCCGTGGATCTCCGCCCAAAAACCGCAACCGTGCAAGCTGCGCTATTCCCCGCCCTGCATTTTCCATCATCTGGATGGGCTGTATGTTAAACGCCTCCGCCATCATCCGGTCAATAGAGATCATCTGGTCTGTATCAACATGCGGGACATCATTGCGGGAGAGGGTTGGGAGCATATCGTATTACTCGCAGCCACGCTTTTGTAGCTCTTCTCCAACGCGCTTTTCGACACGTGCTTTAAATTGCTTTTCAACTTGCTTCTTCATCATGTTACTTTTTATTTCTCTTTCTTTTTCCTGC